>DAOWNK010000306.1 GCA_030642635.1 Pirellulales bacterium | reverse complement strand
TCTTACGCTGCAACAGTTTACCCCCCCCGTAAGTGGCACGAGGCGAGCAGAATTTTCGATCCTGCCTGTTGACACGGCCGGACCGGACATGGTATTTGTAAGTTTATGCTAGCTGTTAGCAAGCATTCGTTGTTGAGGATTGAGGCCTCTGAACCCTAAAGCTCAACCCCTCGAAAAGTGCGGACTTCGCACTTAAAAACGGAAGAGCCAAAACTTAGAACTACTAAATATGGCCGTTGCTTGATCTTTTCGCGCCGGCGAATTAGAATGTTTGTTAGGATTAAATGTGTAATACTGGGGGTATTGAATCAGGAGTCAACTTATTATGTACCGAAATCTCGCTCTGCCGGCCGCAGTGCTGATGCTCTGCACGGCCGTATCGGCCTGGGCCGACAACTATGTTTTAGGGCAAATGTACGGAAGCGGCGTACACGCCTACTTCTCCGCCGAGAGTTCGGCAAACCCGCTCCAGGCACAAAAAGGATACGTCAAGGCACATCGGCACTTGACCACCGCAATCGACGGCGGCACGCGCGATCCACGCGCCTATTACTACCGGGGGTTGGCGTATATCAAACTCGGCCGGGACGTGGAAGCAAACGTAGATTTCGAAAAGGGCGCCGAACTGGAATGCGGCGACCTGAACAAAATCTACAACGTCGGCAGGTCGTTGGAACGGGTCCAGGGCGCCACGCGCATGATGCTGGAGGAACATCGCGTCAAAGCGAGAATGGCCGCGCTGGCCGAAGCCGACCGGGTACACAAAGTCAGGTACGAACAAATCCGCCGGGAAGAAAATCGCGTGTTGCAGGAACAAGTGGACTCGGCGCCACAAGCTCCGGCCGAAATGCAGCCGACGGAAGCACCGGCGCCGGCCAATGACGATCCGTTTGCCGTCGCCCCGCAGGATAAACAACCGCCTGCAGAACCGGTCGAACCGCCGCCGGGTGAACCTGTCGAACCACCTGCTGAGAAACCTGCCGAGGCGCCGGCTGAACCGGCCGTTGAACCAACCTCGGAACCGGAAGCTGCACCGGCCGGCAAAAAGAAACCCGGCGGTGTGTTCGGCGCAATGGGCAGGGCACTGGGCAAAGCGGTTGGCGGTGACAGCGGCGGCGAGGCGCCTGCACCCAAACCGGAAACTGCACCGGCCGACGACGATCCGTTCAGCCCGGAACCGGCGGAACCGGCGGACGACACGCCGGCAATTGACCCGGCAAACCCGTTTGCCCAGTGACAATGACACCGCTGCAGGTCTTCATCGGCACGGAAAGCGAACTGCACGTGGTCGGCAGTGCGCTGCGGCGATTCGCCGAGGAGCTTGGCGCACCGGCCGTTGGTGCGTATCACGTCACGTGCAGCGACGAGTTGGAACGGGAATGTGAAGAGGCCTTCCAGCGGTGGTTCGCACAAGCGGCGCTGCCCGATTTGAAGCCGCACCGCCCGGCGCCGTTTCGCTCGGTCAACCTGGGTGCTCGATACGAATGGGGAGCAATCCGCGTGGCCGAGGAACACTACGCCACGCCGGCCTCCCGCAAAACGTTCAAGCTGCTGGTCGTAAAGATCAACTCCCATGTCGCAGTACGGCCGACACCCGAGGGGCCGAAATACGGACTGCTGGACCGCTACGGCTGCGAGTCGGCCGGTTGCGGTGCGCTGACCGGATTGTTCGAGGGATCAAGCCTGCCGGCGGTAGTCGAGCTGCGCAGACTGTTCCGCTCCGGCGATGAGGACCGCATGGCGGCGCTTGCCGATCCGAACGTGGTCGATCCGCATTGTCGGGCGCTGCTGGCTGCGGTCACTTGCGCCCGGCTTCAGGCACATCGTGCCGTGCTCGATATCCAGGAATACCAACCGGTCACCCCGACCGTGTACCTGGTCTTACCGTGCGTAACGCTCAACCGCACCGGCGCCGACACCGAACTGGTGGTCGGCCAGTACGGTATCGACCACACGGAGGACATAGCCAAGGTCAAGTATCGCGGACTGGGCGACGATCCGGCCGACTATCGGGTGAATCACGACGACCGGGATCGGCTGTCGATCGAAGATGAACAGTGGTCCGGAACGGCATCAGAGGGATAATTGCCGCTTGCGGCTTAGCAACCATTGGTGTAAGCGTGTATCGCACTGCTAAGCCGCAAGCGGCTACTTCGCCCCGCCGTTGGGACTAACGCTTTGCAGGTTGCCCTCGCGGAAAGCGGAGGCCATGGCCTTGGGCACTTCGGCCTCGGCCAGCACCACTGTCGCACGGTTCCGTGCGACCGACGCCTTCATTTCCTGCTCGCGAGCGGCGGCAAACGCACGACGCTCCTCGGCCTTGGCCTGGGCCACCCGGGTGTCGGCCTCGGCCTGATCGGCCTGGAGCCGGGCGCCTATGTTCTGGCCCACGTCAATGTCGGCAATGTCGATCGAGACGATCTCGAACGCCGTCTGGGCGTCCAGCCCGCGATTCAGCACGGCGGTTGAAATTTTGTCCGGGTTCTCCATCACGTTCAGGTGCGTCGCGGCCGAACCGATCGACGTGATAATCCCCTCGCCCACTCGGGCGATGATCGTCTCCTCGGTCGCACCGCCGATGAGCTGCTCGATGTTGGTCCGCACGGTTACCCTGGCACGGACCTTCAACTCGACGCCGTTTTTGGCGATAGCGCTTAGTGTCGGTTTACCGCTCAGCTTCGGATCGGGGCAGTCGATCACCTTCGGGTAGACGCTCGTCTGCACGGCGTCCAGCACGTCTCGGCCGGCCAGGTCGATGGCCGACGCACGGTCGAAGTCCAGGTTGATGTCAGCCCGATGTGCGGCGATGATCGCCCGGATCACGTTCGGCACGTTGCCGCCGGCCAGGTAATGGGCCTCAAGCCGCCGGGTGGTCACGCCGGTCTGCCGTTCCGTCCCGATGCCCGACTGCATCGACATGATCTTGCCCTGGACGATCACCCGGGCGTTCACTCGGCGGAAACTCATGCCGACCAGGCTCCACAGGCTCACGTTGGCGTTGGACATGTAGGCCTGGAACCATATCCCGCCGTACATTACCACGATAATCGCCACAACGACGGCAAACAGCACAAAGACGATACTGCCGATCAGATACGACCCGGTCTGGGCGAATAACAACGGTAGTGTGCAGTCCATGGTATCCTCCGGTTGGTTAATGTTTCAATTTCGGTAATATAACGGATTGTCTCTGATTTTGAAATGGCTTATCGGCCTCCAATGGGTGCCACTGCTGGCTTGTCCAGCAGTGTTTCTTGGGGAGATCCATTTCGCACTGCTGGACAAGCCAGCAGTGGCACCCATTTCAAAACACGTTCTAAGGTGTCCGATAACTCAATCTCCAACCCCGCCATTCGGAGC
>DAOWNK010000280.1 GCA_030642635.1 Pirellulales bacterium | reverse complement strand
GGTTTTCTTTTTCAATTCCCATTTTCCCCTTTTCCCTTTTTTCTTTTTTCCCCTTTTCCCTTACACATTCCTACCCGCTATTCCACCCCTGCACAAGTGGCGCCCAGGCGATGATCCACACCAGCGTGGCCGACGCGAGCCATGCGGCCGGCGGAATGCGCCGGACGGACGGCCATCGTCGGCCCAGCAGCATTGCGAAAAGCTGCACCGTCGCGCTTACAAGGCTCAGCACAAGCACCGCCTGCCAGCCGAGAAACAACCCCGTGCAACCCGCGGCGAAGATCATCCCGGTTTGCTTCTTGTTTCTCCATGCACGCCATGCCGCCAGCCCTAAGACCACACCGACGGCCGCACCCGTCAGGCCGTCGACAAGCCCGGCCGCCGGACCCTGCAAAAAGCCGCCGAATGCCGCCACCGGGTGCAAATGAGGCCAGGCGACCGGCGCCGCCAGCCCGACCGCCCATGCCGGAACGAACAGCCGAACAGGCAACGGCTTGCCGTCGAACTCGATCAGCACCGCACACAGCAACGTACACAGCAGCAGCAGGTGATACGCATATATCCCATAAAGTTGCACGCCGCTCCGGCCCGTAACAAAGACACCTTCGATAAGCTCGACCGGCCGGTCCGGCAGATTCATTCCGCCCGAGACGTACTCCACCGCACCGAGCAGGCCGAACACGGCGGCCGTAGTCGCCTCGACCGCCGGATACCGCATCGAGACGGCGGCCTTGCAACTGCGACAGCGACCACGCAGCAGCATCCAGCCGAACACCGGCACGTTATCACGCCAGCGGATCGGCTGCTTACACGTCGGGCAGTGCGACGGCGGCTCGATCAGGCTCATGCCACGCGGCAACCGATAGATCACCACGTTCAGAAAACTGCCAATCACACCGCCCAGCACGGTCAGCCACAGTATGGTAAGGTGAGAGAGCATGTTTTCAACCATAAAGCCGCGACCGGTGGTCGCGCCAATGCCGCTTGCGGCTTCGCAATGTGATGCGCGACCACCGGTCGCGGCTTTATAATACCCCATACAACGCCCCGCCGCGAGCCGCCATAGCGTCCACCAAATGCGTTACCGCCGAATCCTCGACCACCGGCGGAGCGTGGTGCGGTTTCGACCGGGCGTCGATTACCAACGAGCCGAAACAGCCCCAGTGCTTCTCCAGTATAAACGATTCTATCCCATATATATCAGACGCCGGGTTGCTGCGGGTGAACGTCGTCCAAAGAAAATTATCAAGCGTCCGCGCGACGAACTCGCTGTGATCGACCACCACCACCAGCGGAAAGCCGCCTATCGCATCGGTGCGACGATACGCCGCACAGAACCGCTCCATGGCCGGGTCGGTCCGGTTGGCGCCGGGCTGATACGCCGGACCCTCGACCACCAATATGCCCGGCAGAACTACACGTGGGTTTTTGAACCCCAGTTCTTTCGGCATGGTAACCCGGCTATCGATGGCCACGGGCAGTTTCCGTAACACCGGCCCGGCCGCCGCCATAACCACCTTCGACCCGGAGTTCAGCCCGCCGCCGCTGTAGTCGAGCGTGTCGATGGTCGTGCACGTGTGGAAGTGCAGGTCGCGACGCCAATCGACTCGCTCCAACACATGGCGGAAAAACTCCGGCACGTCGTTCACGTCCAAACCAGGCGCGTCCTCCTCGGCGGCGATTACAAGGTACTTCGCCAGCGACAGTTGGCCTTGGCCCAACAGCGCGTTGGCCAGTGTGAGCAGCTCGCGCGGCCGACGACGTTGCTCGTAAGGCACGTATCGTTCGCTGCCGACGGCCAGAAGCAGCGGATGCACGCCGGCCGCATCCACCGCGTTCACCGCCCAAACCCCGGGCAGCATCTTTGGCAGCACCGGCCCGACCAGCTCGTGGATCAGCCGGCCGAACATCGAGTCTTCCTGCGGCGGCCGGCCGACCACCGTAAACGGCCATATCGCACCGGTGCGATGGTATACGTGCTCCACACGCATTACCGGGAAATCGTGCGCCAGGCTGTAGTAGCCCAGGTGGTCGCCGAACGGCCCCTCGGGCTTTTGCTTGTTCGGGTCGATGTAGCCGGTAATGCAAAAGTCGGCCTCGGCATGTATGGGCAAACCGTTGCCTCGGCAGATCATCGGCACGCGCCGCCGATTCAACACGCCGGCCAGCGCCAACTCGCTTGTGCCTTCCGGCAGCGGCATTACGGCGGCCACGGTCATAGCCGGCGGCCCGCCGATAAAGACATTCACACGCAGCAACTCGCCGCGTCGGATCGCCGCCGCATGGTGTGCGGCGATGCCGCGATGTATTTGATAGTGCAGCCCCAGCTCGCGGCCCGGCTGGTAGCTGCCGCCGCTAAGCTGTACGCGATACATACCCAGGTTCGAGCGATTGAGGCCCGGTGCGTCGGGATCCTCGGAGTATACCTGCGGCAGTGTGATGTACGGCCCGCCGTCGGCCGGCCACGAGACCAACTGCGGAAGCTGGTCTACGGTCGTCTCGTTCGCCAGCACCGGCCCTGTTTTCACACGCCTGGGCCGGGCATACCACGCACTGAGCGACATCTTAAGCAAACCCAGCGAGCCGCGGGGTTTATCCCCGCGCAAAGCCAACAAAACCGTACCGGCCGGGTCGGCCTGCAACTCGACCAGCTTCCGCAGCGAGTCCAGCGAATCGCGGAAGATGTACCGCACCCGATCCATCGTGCCGAACAGGTTGCTGACCATCGGGAAGCGGCAGCCTTTGACGTTGGCGAAATAAATGGCCGGCCCGCCGGCCCGGAACACGCGGCGCTGAATCTCGGCCGCCTCCAACCGCGGATCGACCGGCTGCTCGATCCGGACAAGCTGCCCGGTCCGCTCCAAATCATCGATGCAATCTCGTAGCGTTCTATATGACATTAGCTAACTACCGAACGGAGAAAAGCACCACTGAGACACGGAGAGAAGATGGAACCACAGATGAACACAGATAAACACTGATTATCTTCTGTTTATATCTGTGTTCATCTGTGTTCATCTGTGGTTCCATTTATTATTTTCGTCTCCGTGTCCTCCGTGTCTCCGTGGTGTTCTGTGGTGTTACTCGATAAACCTCCTAAGCAGCACTGCCTTCTCGACGTTCAGATCCTTGCCGCGTTGAAATCCGACGGGCACCGAGCGGTCGAACATGTAGAACGCCCGATGCCGGTTGATATCACCCGTGTCGCTGCCAAGCTCCGCCCCGAGTGCGTATCCGTCGGGATAGATGGCTGGATTGTTTATTGGAGCCGGCGACACCTCAAAATACCCGACGGTAATCCACACGGCATAGACATTCGAGCGCGTAGTGACCAGGTTCCCAAGCCGCTGAATGCCCTGGTATCGGAAGAACGGGTTGCGGTTGGTGTTGTCGTACGGATTGGCTGAATCGTGGTAGAACAACGGTCGGTTGCTATGTGCCGGATCCGGATCAGGCCGCAGCAGCGTTGCGTCGATTTCGTTATCCGGCGCTAGGTTTGGAGTTGCTGAGATCGGCGGCACCAAGTCGCCGGCTGCCGCCGAGCGGAACGGCCGGACAAACCGCGTCGGATAGTTTTGGTCGAGCAATGTAATAGCCGTCGAGCCAGCACCATATCCGCGTCGGCTTTTGACAAACTTATCCCACTGCCAGTTTGGCGTCGTCGTTTGGCTCGGGTCGGGAAAATAGTTTATCAATCCTAGCCAAACATCCGGGCTGAAAATCGTATTGATATTAACCTTCCCCGGGTCGCGGTAGTTCGAGATATGGTTAAACGGCGGATGGAACGAGTGATCGCCCGTGGTGCAATTGACCGGATTGGCCTGCAACTCCGTGCCCACAAACCGCGACGGCACGTGCAGGTAGTCTAGCAGCCGGCAAAGAGGCCACATACCTGGCATAGGTAGATTGCAAAAAAACGGAATCATGTGCTGGAAAGGATGTGTGTCATTGGTGTAAGGGTTTGCAAGTGCGGCGGCCAGCCCTTACTGTTGCAGCAACTGCGGCGACCGCCAGTTCGGCCCCATCAACAGTTC
>DAOWNK010000319.1 GCA_030642635.1 Pirellulales bacterium | reverse complement strand
GTTGCAGCGACCAGTTCACGGCCTGACCGTTTGTCGATTAGCGATGCGATTGTACCATGAACAGGATCGAGTTTTACTCTGAAAAAGGCGTTTTCGATAGTTGCCGTTCCCTTGTTCACGACCAGACTTTTTGACTTAATATCGGTTTTGGCCTTCATCGGGACATAGGTTCGATATCCCATCGCCGGAATGTTGCGAGCGAGAAAACGAATCGAGTCGCCGTCCGATTCCAACGGGACACTTTTGCCGCTGGACGTCTCTTTCAGGCCGACGGCGTCTTTTTCACGAGTTTTCACCGTGACGACACCATCCCGCTTCCAAGGCCACGGGTTGAAGACCACGATGCGCTGGCCATTTACGCTGATGGCTTGTGCAAGTGCTGCCATATTAGTTCCAACAGCCGGTTTAATTAGTTCTTTTACCTTCTCAATATAGGCTGCATGTTCATCCCAAGATGCTTCTGCTCTCTTGCATCCTTTATCAAGGCCACTGGCAAGTGCGTTCTCCCACTCTTTGCCAAACTTCAGTTTGCCGGCCGCGCGCCAGTTCAGCCCCCACGTATGCTCTCCATACATCAAGCTCCCTTCGTAAGCCGCCGCCACGGTGTCCTTCGCATCCGCGACCTTTATGCCCCAGCAGTGCAAAAGTGTGTTGAGCGACTCAACCGCCCCGATCATCGGGCGAATGTTCCGTGCCGTTTTCCAGCCGATCGGCGACGCCATGGGGCCATGGATCCAGGTGTCCGGCATATCGGCACTCACGACCGGCAACTCAGGATTTTCCTTGAGGATCGCGTCGGCGAAGTCGCTCATCCGGCCGATGCGGACTTTCACACCGGGTAGCTTGTGCTTTGCAGCATCGAGGAGTTTCCTGACAGCCTCGGGACTCGGCGGGCCGACGTTGTCGCCAGTGTGGATCAGCGCCAGCCAGGTCGCATGCGACCAGCCTTTCGGGGGCCTCAAACTCGTGCCGTAATCCTTCGAGTACATCGTCAGCAGACGCGAGCCGTCCGGCCCTTCCCACCAGAAGAGCATTGGCACATCGGGCGAGGCAGCAGGTGGATTACAGCCAAGGTGCAGGAAGTCCACCCCTGAATGTTTCAGCAGCGTCGGCAGAACCCACGAATGGCTGGGTACGTCGGTCATCTTCGCGTCGCGGGGCAATTCTAGTCCTGCTGACCTCGACAGAGAGGAAGAAAAACCCATGCCGCGAACTAGGTCCTCAAGCTTGAGCGATTCGGTATGGATGGTGTAGGGCAAGGCATGTACGGCAAAACGCCCGTCCTTGAACGCCTTCAGTACGCGCTGCCGACGATCCGGCGTCTGGCCCTCCCATAGAATTTGCGCCATCGGCCAGCCCGGTATTGTCCAGACGAAGCGTTGGTCCGGCGGCAGGTCCCGGTTCTCGTCACAGACCGTTAATGCCTTGTCGATCATCGACGTGCGATAGCGTTGCACGACGTTCCGGGCCATGTCAGTATAGCCGATATCGAAATGCGTTTTGAAGACGACAACGACTTCCTTGAGCTTCCCGTTGTCTGTCTGCTTTGTATCGACATTCTTACTTGTTTGTTCGGTTGCAAGTGCTGCGGTTGCGGCGAAGCATAGAAGCCCCGTTACCAGCCAATATGACGCTTTTGCAATTGTTCTGTGAGACATGACGTTTTCTCTGTAAAGTAAAGTGATGTTATTTTCAAAAAAATTGGGCTTCAGCGCATGCTTGTCCCTTGACGTGGTTGTATGTGGCTCACATGTAGTCGCGCAGCCCGGCGTGATAAACCATCAGGGTCAGCTACGACCTTCGTGTTTGTACTTTTCCAACAATGTGCTGAGTCTAAACGTGGTTATGTTTTGCTTGAAAACAAGGGATAAAAGTCATCGGCTTCGCCCTAAAGAACGGGCCTAATATCGCGCCTACGGCGGAAATGCCCATAAAGGGGCACAGTTCGGCAAATCGCACAAAAACTACTTCAAACGATTGAAGTGTTACCAAATTTGGAACTACTGAAGCCATCACTCCTGCTCTTACCAGGCTCTCAGAACTTGTTTGCATCGACCGGTTGACCGTCGCGGCGGTTGCCCAACCGGCGATGGGTTTCAGGGTCGATCGAGTAGCTGATCATACGCACCGAGCCGTCGCAAAGTACACACTGAAAGCCGGCCGCATGCGCGCTACCGCAGATGAACACGTGCTCGGCGCCCTGTTGGTCCATCAACGGCGGGAAATCGGCCGAACTGCACACGACAATGTCCCGGTCGTCGCCCTGGTACATCGGATGGTTGTCCGCGCCGCCCTGGCCGGTGGTGTAGAAGTCCGGGTTGAGGTATTTCTCACAAACCATATACGTGTTCGACAGACCATCTCGGATGTGGGTGGCCCGGACCTCGCTCCGCTGGTAGCAGATGCCGTTAAGATGCGAGGTGGAATCCCAATTATAATTCTCCGCCTCGCAATAGCTGCTCGGGTAACGCTTCCCCAACTGCTTGGTGTCTCCGGCGCAAGCCGCGTAGTCGTTGGCCGCCCGAAGGGTCGCGGTCGCTGAAGTCACACCGTTGTACTGGTCCCACTTGGAACCGAGGATGTACGGGTATGCGATCGGGCGGCGGCGCGTTGGGCAGTTGAACATTGCCACCGGTGTGGCGCACATCTCTACCGCACCTTGAAGCTGCTGTAACGTTACCGTGTTGCGGTCGCCGTCGTCGGGCAGGTCGTAAAGGTGCTGCTGCTCGATGTACGGCAACAAGTTATATATCCAGCCGCCCGGCTGATCCGGCCCGGTGCCGCGCAAAGGATCGCCCACCCATTGCGGCCCCCAACCGCCGGTCGGGAAATGTCCTATCGCCGTGTGATGCTGGTGAAACGCCAACCCGATCTGCCTGAGGTTGTTCGCACACTGTAGTCGCCTTGCAGCCTCACGTGCAGCCTGTACGGCCGGCATTAGCAACGCCATCAACATGCCGATGATCGTGATTACGACCAACAATTCTACTAACGTAAAACCGTGTAGGGGCCGGCGGAAGGTATACTTCCGCTGTGTGTTCCT
>DAOWNK010000175.1 GCA_030642635.1 Pirellulales bacterium | reverse complement strand
GCAACGCCATCAACATGCCGATGATCGTGATTACGACCAACAATTCTACTAACGTAAACCCTGTTTTTCTGTTCCGATTGCACATGATGCGCCTCTCTTTTCGAAAAGATTCCTTGCCCATGAACATTGTCTCATATTTCCGCGTAGAAATCCAGGGTTTCCCCTTAGATAATCTTACGTTTGTCGCAGGTTTTTTGTTCAGGGCGGGAAAACCCACCCTTGCGCGGCACCGCCATACCACCAACCAGACTGTACACTGATAGCTGCACGCTCAATAGCACCTAGCATCTTTCCGCGTTTTTTGGAATAATAAAGTAAGGAACAAAAATCTCACGCAAAGACGCAAAGACGCAAAGGAGTTTAGTTCTTGTTTTCTTTGCGTCTTAGCGCCTTTGCGTGAGACACTTCTGCATAAATTAGAGAGGAGTATCTGCCATGTCCGGTCGAAAACGCCGAGCGTTTACGTTAGTAGAGTTGCTTGTGGTGGTGGTAATTATCGGCATGTTGGTCGGGCTGCTGGTGCCCGCCGTGCTGGCCGCCCGCGAGGCCGCACGACAGACACAGTGTATGAACAACCAAAAAGAACTCGCCATGGCCATACAGCAGTACGTTGTGGCGAAGGATCGGTATCCGGGCTATAGGAATTTCAATGGTATAGACCCTTCTGATAGCACTCTCAATTCACCTATCAGTTGGGTGACCGTGCTCTTTCCGTACATCGGTCGGATGGACTTGTGGGAACAGTGGCGCAATTCCACCGGGACACCAGCCCCACCTACACCGTTGTTAAATCAGTTGGTCTGTCCCGACGACGATCCACACTCCACCGTTGCTCCGCTGAGTTACGTGGCAAACGGAAATATATTCATGGATCGTTCCGACCCTACTGACCCTAATTTTGCGGCCCACACCGTATCGCCGGACGACATTACTTCGTCACAGATCACGCCGATGATCTCGGAGCAGATGTCATCCGTGTCTGTTCCGTCTGCCGAGAATCCAACTTTTGATACACTGCGCCAGTGGACTGATATAGATTGGTTTGATACCGGTACTCCACACGACAACGTCGCCAGAACCTGCTTTGTTTTTGCGACCCCGACTCCAATTCCAACTCCACCAATTACGTTCGGCGATTATCTTTCCTCAGGTCATCCGAACATGGTGATCGTGACGTTCTGCGACGGACATTCGGATAAGATACGTTTGGATACCGAATGCGATCCGAACATCTACCACGCCGGGCCGTAATCTATATCTCACGCAAAGGCGCAAAGACGCCAAGTGTAATTATCTTGATCTCTTTGCGTCTTAGCGCCTTTGCGTGAAAATTGAACGTTTTGTTACTTCGGCAGGAAGTCTTGCACGACGGTCCCTTCGCGTATCTGTCGGCTGTCCGGCTCGAAGACGCGAATCTTCACCTGAATCCCTCGCAACGGAACCGGATACGGCGGCGAGGTCTCCTGCTCACCGGCGTCGTCTACAATGCCGTTGCCGTCATCGTCAAAGCCGTTGGTGCCTTCGTCAATAGTTACTCCATCATTATTTGTGTCGTGTCCGTCCGACTCGTAATGTGTTGACCATGTGCAGTAGACGCGGGCCGTGACAGGTAAGCTAGGAAGCGATTGTGTATTGCCGAGGCCCGCAAACACGCCGGATGCACCACCGTTGCCTAAGTCGACATATGCACCACACGGACTAACATCCGGATCCCACACCTTCACGTCAAAACCGATTACGTTGGTCAGTATGATGTCTTCGGCAATTCGGCCACCACTGGCACTATAGTTGGTGATGGGCGGATCGTTCCAAAAATCATATTGAGACAAAGAATTTCCACCAGTAGGAGGAGGCTGGGCGCCGGCATTCCAAGTATTTGCAGAACATTCCTCCAGCGTAGGCAGTCCCCACTTTTCCCAGCCGCGAACATCGTAGGGGAAATTATCCGGGATGATCGGATCATGTGCAAATCGACACTCGCGTCTTGTCAGATCACCCTGTGTGTTGGCGATAAGTGTACCGGTTGTAGTTCCATTTGAACTGCGAATAGAAATGTCGTACTTATTGTAAAATCCACCAAATACAGCACCACTTAAATTGGCTCCCGGCACTACCAACAACACACGACGGTATAGCGTCCTGCCGCGAATGAACCAGGCAACCTCGGCTGTGTCTGATTCGATAGTCGATTGTGAACCCATAACAGTATCCCAATATCGCCCCACAAACGGCCTGACGGCGCTCCGTGTGGTGAACATCAATATGTCGTCATAGTCGCCTACTGTTGTGTCAACACCTCCGCTGTCATTATCGACGGCGATCGCACCGGTGGCGGCAATCGGAATGGCCGGCCCGACCGGCCCTTCAATAATCTCCAAGTACCCTTCGTCGGACTCGGGGCTTCGTGGCGGGATTGGTGTTACGGTAAGCCCGGCCAGGTCCTTTTGTAGTCGGACGGCCGTGGCGCGCAGCCGGTCGGAGGCCTCCAACGTCGCGCGTGAGTCGTTCACACTGCCGCCGATCAGGCCGAAAATCTGTACGACCGCACCCAGCAAGATCAGCGACAATGCAGTGGCGACCAGAATCTCGATTAGCGTGTAGCCCGCATTTCTCACCAACCCGGTACGTCTCAAAACAGTGTGCCACTGCTTCGCAGAAGCAGTGTAGGCGGCAACCCCGAACACTGCTTGCCTTTTCGGCAAGCAGTGGCACACCGTGGTGAGAAATGCGGGATAGCCGGTTCTGTAAAAATAGACAGACCGTTGCATGAGATGGCTCCTCTGTTCCGTTCCTACCCTTACCTATATTCGACCGGAAAGCGGTTGAAAAGTCAAGAGGGAGGGAGGGGGAAGGCGGAAGGCGGAAGGAGGAAGGCGGATCGGGGTCAGGAGCCGGAAATCCGCCTTCCTCCTTCCTCCTTCCTCCTTCCCCCTTAACACCAGCCGTTCCGGGCCGCGTTTCAGCCGGGCGTACCACGGCTCCTCCTCGGGCCGGATCGGCCGGACCAGTATGCTGACAAGGCCCGCCAGCCGGCCGGCCAGCACGTCGGCGAATATCTGGTCGCCGACCATGGCGGTTCGATCCGGCCGAAAGCCCATCTTCCGCACCGCTGCGGTCATGCGGAACGGCAGCGGCTTGCACGCCCGGGCGATAAACGGCAGATCGAACTGCTGGGCGAACCGCCCGATCCGCCCGGCCAGCCCGTTCGAGACCAGGCACAGCTTGATCCCGCCACGGCGCAGCTCCTCGATCCAGTCGGCCACGCCCGGCTCGACGTCGTTCTGGCTGTACCGTTTAAGCGTGCAATCCACGTCCAGCAGCAGCGAGTCGAGCCCCAGTTCTCGCAGCCGGTCCAGTGTGAGTTCCAGGACGCTTTCAACGCGGAGATGTGGTGTTAGGAGTTTGAGCATAAGGGGATTAGGGATTGGGGATTAGGGATTGAGAAAAGGGGGAAGGAGGAAGGGGGAAACTCGGAATTCACAACATCCGCCTTCCGCCTTCCCCCTTCCGCCTTCTCCTAATCCCATCTCCAATATCGGAAAATACACCAGAACACTTGCAGTGCATCTGGCAGTGTGATCTTTTTCCCCTCCTGATACGTGCGGCCGAAGTAGCTGATTCCCAACTCGTAGATGCGATAGTTCCGCCGGGCGACCTTGGCGGTAAGCTCCGGGTCGATGCCGAAGCGGTTTTGCTTGAGCGTCGGGCCGATCGTCTGGATCACCTCGCGGCGGAACGCCTTGTAGCAGGTCTCCATGTCGGTAAGGTTCAAATCGGTGAACATGTTCGACAGTGCCGTCAGCGCCCGATTCGCCACGCTGTGCCAGTAGTAGAGCACCCGATGCGGCCCGGCCGATAGGAACCGCGAGCCGTACACCACGTCCGCCACGCCGGAGACGATCGGCTGGATGAGCCGTTGGTATTCGGCGGGGTCGTATTCCAGATCGGCGTCTTGTATTACTACGATATCTCCGGTGATATGTTCAAAAGCGGTCCGCAGCGCCGCGCCCTTGCCGCGATTCCACTCGTGTAAGAATATACGCAAGTCGTCGGCCTGAGCCATACCGACCAGTATTTCTCGTGTGCCGTCTGTGCTGCCGTCGTCCACCACGAGAATCTCCGTGTCGATTTCGACCGCACGAATCCGGCGGATGATCTCCAGGATCGTAGCCCGTTCGTTATATACCGGCACGACAACCGAAAGCCGAAGGTTCTCGGCAGTGGAGTGTTCGTTCTGTTGGGGTGTATTTTGCATGGTAGCTTACAATTATAGGATGTTGGTTAGAAGTTGTCAGCTATCAGCTTTCAGCAGTCAACTATGCAATGCACCATGACAAAATTGGCTGCTCCCTGACTGCTGATAGCTGAAAGCTGAAAGCTGATAGCTAACCACCCCTTCGCCCCGTCGGCAGCATGGTTTATACTGGCCGGCATGTTTATCTCCATCGACGGCGGCGACGGGACCGGAAAATCGACACAGGTCGAACTGCTGTGCCGGTGGCTTGAGGAATTAGGCCACGAGGTGCTCGCCTGCCGCGACCCGGGCAGCACGCCGCTGGGAGAGGCGGTGCGCCGGCTGCTGCTGGACCACCACAATATGGCGATCGACCGCCGTAGCGAGATGCTGCTGTACATGGCCGCCCGGGCGCAACTCGTCGAGCAGATCGTCCGCCCAGCACTCCGGCAGGGCAAAACGGTCTTGTCCGACCGCTACCTGCTGGCAAACGTGGTCTACCCGGGTTACGCCGGCAGGCTGGATGTCGCGACGCTTTGGGAGGTCGGCCGTGTGGCCACCGGTGGGCTGATGCCCGAGCTGACCGTAGTGCTCGACCTGCCGGTCGAGGCCGCCGCAGCGCGACTGACCGGCAGCCCGGACCGCATGGAACAACAGGGCGAACAGTTCCACGCCCGGGTGCGCGAGGGGTTTTTGGCCGAGGCCGACAAGCACAGCGACCAGATCGTGGTGATCGACGCCGCCGGGACGATCGACGAAGTGCAGGAGCGAATTCGTGCTCATTTAGCCGCCGTGCTTGCACGGCGCGGTAGGCAGTAGGCGGTAGATGGTAGGCGGTAGATGGTAGGCGGTAGATGGTAGGCGGTAGATGGTAGGCGGTAGATGGTAGGCGGTAGGCGGTTAATTGAAAATTGCAAATTGAAAATTGTTCGAATCCCCAATCCCTAATCCCCAATCCCTACACACATGACCTGGCACGGTATTGAAGGACATGACGAGGTGGTCGAGCAGTTCCGCCGCGCGATTGCGCGCGGCCGGCTGGCAAGCAGTTTTTTGTTCGTTGGGCCGGCGGGAATCGGCAAACGCACGTTCGCAATAAAACTTGCCCAGGCGCTGCTATGCCGGGAACGGCCGGCGGCGGCGCTTAATCCGTGCGAACAGTGCCAGGCATGTACACAGGTGCTCGCCGGAACGCATCCCGACCTGGAGGTCGTCTCCAAACCGCCGGACAAATCGTTCATCCCGCTGGAGTTGCTCATCGGCGACAAGGAACATCGTAGGCGCGAGGGCCTTTGTCACGATATCGCTATGAAGCCGTTTATGGGCGGGCGAAAGGTCGCGGTGATAGACGCCGCCGATCTGCTCAACGCCGAGGGAGCGAATTGCCTGCTGAAAACGCTCGAAGAGCCGCCGCCTCGGTCGGTGCTGATACTGATCGGCACCAGCCCGGCGAAGCAACTACCGACGATCCGCTCGCGGTGCCAACTGATTCGATTCCGTCCGCTGCCGGCCGAGACAGTGGCGAAGCTGCTGATCTCGCAAAACCTGGTGCAAGACGCCTCGGACGCCCATCGCGTGGCGGAACACTGCCAGGGCAGCCTGCAACATGCAATCGAGCTGGCCGAGCCGGAACTATGGTCGTTCCGCGACAGGTTGCTGGAACGCCTGGCGGAACCGGTGCTCGACAGCTTCCGGCTGGCAAAAGCGGTTTCGGTGTTCGTCAACGAGGCCGGCAAGCAAGCAGCGGCCAGACGAAAGCGGCTGCGGCAGGTGGTCGGCTTCGCCGTGGAGTTTTACCGCAGTCAACTCCTTGCACAAAGCGGCGACACAGAAGCAACGGCCGACCGGTTGGACCGCTGCATCGAAGCGCTCGGGCAGATCGACCGCAACGCCAACCAGGCAACGCTCATCGAGGCGTGGCTGGACGGTATTGTGTAAGTGGGATGTGGGAAGTTTAGCGGACTGGCTTGCCCGGCCGCTACACTTCTACTTTCTGTCTAACACAATCACCCCGTCCCAGTCGTCCGGCGGTGTGCGGTCGCGCTGGGCCATGTAGACGGTCAAAAAGTCTTTTACCCGGTCTTCGGTTGGAATGCGGTGCAACAGTTCGAACGCCGCAGACCAATCGCCTGAGAGGAACGCATCGAGCGCCGATTCGTAGAACACGATATGCTCGTCGGTCAACAACGGATACTCCGAGCTTGGCGGCAAAAGCTCAGTGACCTCAAGCGGCGTATCAAGCCCATACGGCCGGACGACCGCCAGGCGTCGCAGCCGGGCGACATTGCTTGGAACTTGCCGGCGGACGGCCTCGGCGGTCGGTTCGTCCAATAGGATCGGAGCATGGAGTATCTTGGTCATGCCCTCCAGCCGCGATGCCAGGTTCACCACCGGCCCGAACACCGTGACCTTGACCTGGTCGACCGTGCCGATTTTACCAGCCACCGCCTTGCCGGTCGCTATGCCGATGCCCGCCCGTCGGGCGATGGACTGGAAGTCCGCCCGAACGGCCAGCGCCGCGCGGACTGCACCGGTTACAGTGTCGTCCTGCGGCAGCGGCCATCCCCAAAAGCCCATGGCCGCGTCGCCGTGAAAATCACCCACCACGCCGCCCTGGTTGCGGATGTGCCGGGTAGTT
>DAOWNK010000122.1 GCA_030642635.1 Pirellulales bacterium | reverse complement strand
CTCGTCCATGCATCCGACCGCTTCGATCACTTCTTCTTCCGGCCGAAACTTGAGTTGATGCGCGACGAAATCGACGCCCCGTTTTTCCATCTCCTCGGCTTCCCAGTCCATATCCGGCTCGATGAAATCGGTCACCACGACTTTCGGCTTTTCGCTCATAGATTCACAACTTTCCCGGTATCGGCCGACTTGTAGATCGCCTCGACGACCTGTAACGTCTTGATTGCGTCGTCGGCCACGATCATCGGCCTACAGCGTTTTAGTACATTGTCGGCAACTTCAGCGACATATTCAAGTCCCAGTGAACCGCAGTAGCCGGGTACGGCTTCCAATTCAAAATCAATTGTCTTTCGCGGCGCACCGCCGAAGCTGGGATCGTTGCTGCAAACGAAAAGCGTTTGCTTCGTACCCTCAAAGGCCGGCGAGTAGTTAATACAGCCCTCGGTGCCGCGGATCGCAAGGTACAGGTCGCGGCCGTATGGATAACTGTCCGGCACGGTGTAGCTGATATCCAGCGCAAGTGTCGCGGCGTTTTTGAAAGTGCAGATGGCGAACGAGTTGTCCTTGATGTCGTACTTTTTGTTGACTTGCACGTTCTTTCCCATGACCTCGGTAATTTCGCTGCCGAGCAGCCATCGGTACAGATCGATCCAATGCACTCCGAGGTTATACATCGGCCCGCCGCCGCTTTTTTTGCGATCCAGCATCCATGCGGCGTGACCCTCGACGTACCGGTGCAGCCCTCCGGCCGCGCAGCGCCCCTCGCAACCGACTATGCGGCCTAATATCCCGGAGTCAACGATTTTCTTCATCTCTCGGCAGACCGGATGGTATCGCCACAGGTACGGCGTGCTGAAAAGCACCTGGTTTTGCTCGCAAGCCTCCGCAATTTTCCTTGCGCCGGCCGTTGTATCGGCGACCGGCTTTTCCACGACAACGTGCACCTTCTGCTCGGCACACGCGACCGCCGCAGCCGGGCACTCGTCGTGCGGCAGGAAGACGTAGGCCAGGTCGATTTCTTCATCATCCAGCAGCCTTTTCCAATCCGCATATGCGCGTACCCCGAAATCTTTTGCAAAGTCTTCGCGCAGTTTTTTAATCTCGTCACTTACGGCCACGACCTGCGTGGTCTCGGTGGCCTGGAAATGCGGCATGTAGGTGCGCGGATGAAGGTGTCCCAGGCCGATAATGCCAACTTTTAATGTTTTTGTCATGATATTGCTGCTAAGCCGCAAGCGGCTGATTTTCTAAAAGTAGGGTGCGTGAAACGCACCATTTTTTGCTTTCGAGTTGGTGCGTTTCACGCACCCTACTCTCTGATTTTCAAAATTTTCCGTCACGGGTTTGAAAATGCGTCGGTTTGCCGAGCGTTGGTCCGCCGTGCAACTGCCAATCGGCAATCCAGCGGATCATCTGCTCTGCGTCGACGGTCGGGCTGCCGAGCAACTCGTAGCCGAGCCGGCCGTTGCTCAGGAACGCGTCCGGTGCCTCGGTGCCGGTAAACGTAACCTGCTTGCCGAACAACCGGGCGAATTCCTCGGCGATCTTGCGCACGCTCAACCGCTCCGGCCCGACCTCGTTGATCGGCGTCGGAGGCGTGGCTACGTGCTCGAACGCCCGGAGCGTCATCGCATTGGCGTCGCGTTGCCAGACGGCATTGAAGTAGCCCATGGCCAGGTCGATCGGCTGAGAGGCCATTACCTGTTGTGCCAGATCGACCATGATGCCGTATCGCAATTCGTGTGCGTAGTTTAAGCGGATCATCGCCACCGGGACGTTCAGTTTTTTGCTGAAGTACGCAAAAATTCGCTCGCGGCCCATGCAACTCATGGCGTAATCGCCGTCTAGGCGCAACGGGTCGCTTTCGACCGATCCACCGCCGTCGACCGGCGCCATACCATAGACGTTTCCGGTCGAGTAGGTAACGATTCGACTATTGCGGAATTTTTCACAGACCATGCCGGGCAGGTAGGTGTTGATTGCCCAAACGGCGGATTCCTGGCCGGTGGCGCCGAATTTCAACGCCGCCATGTAGACGACGTTCGGCGCCTCGGGCAGCTCGTTCAGGGACGCCCGATCGAGCAGATCGCAGCGGATCGTTTCCACATCGACCGTCTCCAGTTGTTTTTGCGACTGTTGGTCGGAGAATCGCGAGACGCCGATCACACGCCGCTCGATGCCGGCGGCATCGCAGGCACGTCGCGCCATGCGCGACAGCGTCAGCCCGATCTTGCCGCCGGCGCCAAGGAACATGACGTCGCCTTCCAGCTTGCGCATCGTTTCCACCACGCCATCGGTCGGGTTGCTCAACATCTGTTCAAGTTGCGCAACGTCGCGGATCGAATCCCACACGTTATTCTGCTTGCCCATTATCAATGGTTCTCCTTCGTCATTTTTGTCCGCATTTTTTATAACAACAACACTTAACTTCGACAAGTATTGGTAGCAAAATATATGAGGGTGTCCGGGAATTCGACCGGCGGTGCTTTAACCATAAAGCCGCAACCGTTGGTCGCGCCAATGCCGTCGGTAATTTAACATGGTGTAGCGCGACCACCGGCCGCGGCTTTATGGCTCGTTTTACCAACTTTAATTCCCGGACACCCTCACATATATAAATAAAGGGGTCTTCGCCAGAATTTGTGGGTGAATTGGGAGCGGTTTGACTGATTCGAGGTCAGGTTTTCTTAGGGATGGGAGGACAAAAAGAATCAGGTTGTTTGAGAAACACCGAGAATACAAGCGTTTTTCGCCTTTTTTCGGTCCGGGTTGAGTGAAGCGAATCGGGAAAACTCGCGATTACAAACGCTCACAGCCGGTGTCGAAATTCGACTACTACGTTTCCAATCTCTCGATACGCCCAAAAAACCCGGAAAAAATAGCTTTTCGGACATTTTCGATATTGAATCAACCCACAAATTCTGGTGAGGAGGCAAAAAAGTTAATGTCTATCTTCCCTCTTCTCTCCTCCGTGACTCCATGGTGTATTCATTGAAGTTGAGTTAGCGTTGTAGTATTATCCGCTTGCGGTTTTACGACCGCTCGATCGAAAGCGTCACGTCGAACTTCCTGTATGGATTGTTCGACTTGACCACCGGGGCCAATCGGACCTGCAATATGCTGTGCCGCTTACGCTTCGCGTGGACCGACTCGTAGACGAATAAACCGGGGTTGTTGGTTATGCGTCGGACGAACCGGTAGCGGCCGGTTACCAGCTCGATTAACTCGCGTGCGTCGCCGGTGGCGCCGCGGAAGGTGATTCGCTCTACCTGCTGCTCGGCATTGAAGTAATAGGTAAGCGAACCGGCCAGATCGGTAATCTCAGTACCGGTCATAAGCGGCACCCGATAGCCTTGTAGCTGCAAGTCGGCCATGCCGGTAGACACCCTGGGCCAGCGCTGCATTACCCAACCGGTCGAAACGTCGAAGCGGAATACCTCGGCCAGCCGGTTTACCGGAACACCTTCGATCGGCAGATCGCTCGTCCCGGCCGCGGCCGGCGACGTGGCGTTTTCGCTCTCCCCGGCCACGATCGCACTGTTACCGGACGAATTGCTCTTGAAAAAATCCCAGTAGTCGCTCGTCGAATACAGTGCGACCGGTCCGCTCGCCGCGGCTGCCAGCCCAATTGTGCTCCACAACATCGTTCTGAACATGGTACTACTTTCCCAGGGGCTGGGGACTGGGGACTGGGGACTAGGGGACGGGGGATGAAAGATGAATGTCTCTCTTCTCTCCTCTCTCCTCGATATAGATCGGCTTGCCGGCCGGTTCGGCTTGCCGCAAGTAACGGTCGCCGCCGCAGATTACCTAAGACGAGCGTCGGGTACAATCGGCAGGATCGAAACCGCCGGCGCCAACTCCTCGGTAAACCGGGTAAGATAATGCAAGCTGCTCACCTTGCCGCGAAAACCGACCACGCCCTTGTCCAACTCCATCTGCTGCGAGAGTACGCGCCCGGCGTCGATGTCGAAACGCACAGTCCCGGCACTCTCGCACTGGATGATTTTCGACTCGACGGCCGGGTTGTGGATCGGCGTTAATACCGTCGTCGATACCCGGATGGTCGCAACGCCGGTCTTCACTCCGATCAGCTTGAATCGCTGTAAGGTTTTGACCTTCTTGATCGTCCCGCCCTCCAGTGTCACGTCGATCGTGTGGCGGAACGACCATGTATGCCCGATCGGCACCGGCCCGTCCGGCAGCGGGACGGTCATGTGTCCCTGGTTCTGTGCGGCGGCCTTAGCCTGCTTTCGCTCGCGGTGGACGACCTTGCCGCCGGAGTCCATGGTAACAATCGTCAGCGGCACGCCTACCGATCGGGCAACGTCCTCGAACCCCGGCGGCGGTGTCTTGTCGGTCCGGCTGTTGTAGCGGACCTCTTCACGACCGGTAAGTTTTTGGCGCATATCAACGCTCTCGACCAGATGCTCGAACGTGGCCGTGCCGTCCGGCTTCACGTCGGTCACACGCCACAGTTTCACCGACTCGCTGGTCATCTCGGCGGTTTGCGTGGTGCCGGAGACGGTCGTCCGCACCTTCGAGCGGTGCATGACGTTCCAACGGATCGTCTCGCCAGGGGTGAACTTGTATCGGAGGGTGAATGTCTCGTCCTCGGCAGTGGCGGATGTTTGCAACATCAGCCCGAGCAACAAGTAGCAGAGTAGTTTTAACATGGTCGATTTCCTTGTAATGAATCTATTAAACGGCAGAATCAGTGGCATCGGCGTCTCGCCGGTGTGACGAAACTCATGACAATACCTACACTTGCATGACACCGGCGAGACGCCGGTGCCACTGATTTACTTGTTGACCAAATTCAACCTTCCGCCCCAGCCGAGCTTCTCGCGCAATGTGCGGTAGTAGCTGTGTCCCGGCGCAGTGACCAGTTTGAATTGTTCGGCCGCACGCTGCACTCGAACGCGGTCGCCCTGGCGAAGCGCACAGAGCACCCTGCCGTCGACCACCACCGATGTTTCCGCACCAGGATCGGCGACCACCATCTCGTATACCCGATCGGCCGAATCGACCACCGGCCGGTTGGTAAGCGTATGCGGGCTGATCGGCGAGACGACGAACGCCTGCATGTCCTTCCGCAGTATCGGCCCGCCGGACGACAGGCTATGTGCGGTCGAACCGACCGGCGTGCTGACAATCAGGCCGTCGCAACTATATGTGGTTACCAACTCCGAGTCAACGTACAGATCAACGTCCATAATGCGAAACGGCTGCCCGCCCTGCACTGCAACCTCGTTCAGCCCAAGCTGCCGGCCGACGAGTTGCTCATCGCGTAGTACCTGACACTCGAACATCAGGTGTTCGATGATGTTTAGCTTTCCGGCCTGGAAATCGCGTAGCACGGCCGGCAATTCGTCGGGCGAGAGGTCTGCCAGAAACCCCAGCTTGCCCAAATTGACTGCGATGACCGGCAATTGCCGGTGGCCCATCTGGTGTGCTGCACGCAGTATCGAGCCGTCGCCGCCGAACACTACTGCCAGATCGGCCTCGATTTCCGAGAGGTCTTTGCGGCCGGCAAGGTCGCAGGCGACGACCCGGGCATGGCGTTCGATCACCGGCCGTTGGCGTTCGATCTCTACCGGCACGTCTGCCCGCCCACCGAACCCGAGCAGAATCACACGCAGCGGAGAGTGCGAAGAGTCGTTTTGGGGATGTTCGGTCATTGTAAACCTCCTGCCGCTTGCGGCTTAGCAGCCGTTGATATAAATGTATTGCTAAGCCGCAAGCGGCAGGCGGCGGCAATGCCGGCAGCATCCAGTCCTAGTTCGGCGAGCAACTCATCTCGGCCGCCGTGCTCAATGTAGCGGTCTGGAATCCCCAACCGGTGGATTTTATCGGTCGCCAACCCTGCATCGCACGCCGCCTCCAGCACCGCGCTGCCGAAACCGCCGGCCAACTGGCCCTCTTCGACCGTCACGACGAACGGACACTCGCGCACCGCGCGAAGAATCGTATCCTTATCCAGCGGTTTTGCGAACCGCGCGTTGATCACGCCGAGGTGCAACCCTTCGTCGGCCAGCCGGTCGGTCGCCTCAAGGCACGCAACCAACAGCGTGCCGCAGGCGACGATCGCACCGTTGGCCCCTTCGCGGAGCACCTCGGCCGTACCCAGCTCAATCGGCGCCGAACGTCGCTCGATTTTCTCGGCCGGCGCCTTGGGATATCGAATTGCGGTCGGGCCGTCGTGGTGCAAGGCGAACTGGAGCATTGGCGCAACGTCCAGTTCGTCGCCGGGCGCCATCACCACCATATTGGGCATCGGACGCAGGTACGTCAAGTCGAACACGCCGTGGTGCGTGGGTCCGTCGGGGCCCACCAGCCCGGCACGGTCCAAAAGGAGCACCACCGGCAGGTTTTGCAGCGAGACCTCCTGGAATATCTGATCGTAGCTGCGTTGCATGAACGTGCTGTAGACGTTGACGATGGGCTTCATGCCGGCCTTGGCCAGTCCGGCGGCAAACGCCACTGCGTGCGACTCGCAAATGCCAACGTCGAAGAACCGATCTGGAAATTTCTCACGTGCCGGCTCCAGCATGGTCCCCTGACACATGGCCGCCGTGATGACCGCCACACGCACCTCGGCATGCATCTGGTCGAGGACTGCATCGCGGACCACCTGTGTGTACGGCCGCGAGTTGTTCGTGCTGATCGGCACTACCGAGCCGTTTTCTCGCACAAACGGCGCCGGGGCGTGGAACGAGGTGGGGTCTTCGGCCGCCGGCTTGAACCCGTGCCCCTTTTCCGTTACCACGTGCAGCAGCACGGGGCCGTCGAACCGCTTGACCATCGCCATGTATTTTTGCATCTGTGCGATGTTGTGTCCGTCGACCGGGCCGATGTAGCGGAACCCCAGGTCCTCGAAGAGCATACCGCCCAGCAGGCCGGCCTTCAGTGCGTCCTTCGCCTGAGAGATGAACCGCTCGACCGGATCACCGATCATCGGCACCTTGTGCAGTATGCGTTGGATATCGTTTTTCAGCCCGGTGTAGAATGAGGTCATACGCAGCCGGTCGAGTGTATCGGCCAGCCCGCCGACGTGGGGACAGATCGACATTTTGTTGTCGTTGAGCACGACGGTGAGGTTTTTTTTCAGCCCGCCGGCGTTGTTCATCGCCTCGAAGACGATGCCCGACAGCAGTGCGCCGTCGCCGATGACCGCCACTACATGCCGCGTCTGGTCGGGCCGGACCAGCTCGTCGCCGCATTTCATCCCCAGGGCGGTCGCCACGCTGCACCCGGCATGTCCGGTCATAAACAGGTCGTAGTCGCTTTCGGCCGGGTTGGGGTAGCCCATCAGCCCGTCCTTCGCACGCATGGTGGTGAATTTTTTGTAGCGGCCGGTTAGCATCTTGTGCGGATAGACCTGGTGGCCGGTATCCCAAATGAGGCGATCTTGGCTGAAATCGAACGAGGTGTGCAGCGCCAAGGTCAACTCGACAACGCCCATGTTCGAGGCGAAGTGCGCGGTTCGTGTGGCGGACAGTCGGCAAAGCGCCTCGCGCATCTCGCCGGCCAACTCCACAAGTTGCTTCTGCGAAAGGCCCTTCAGATCCTCCGGTGAGTCGATTGTCGAGAGTAGCTTGTCCATTACCGATCCCTCTCGAGCACGTACATGGCGAGCGATTCCAGGCCGTCGGCCCCGGCGCCCAGCGGCACAAGTGCATCGCAAGCCTGGCGAATCATATCTTTGGCGCGTTCGGTGCTTTGTTCGATACCGAGCAGGCCGGGAAAGGTGAGCCGGCCGCGCTGTGCGTCCTTGCCGACCCGTTTACCTGCGGTCTGCTCGTTACCACGAACGTCGAGCAGATCGTCGGTAATCTGGAACGCCAGCCCGATATTGCGGCCGTAGCGGTCAAGTGCTTCGAGCTGTTCGCCGTCGGCGTCGGCAATGAGTGCGCCCAGTCGGAGCGATACGCCTATCATCGCGCCGGTTTTGCGCCGGTGGATCGATTCGAGCGTGTCGATGTCCGCCTTAGTATCAGTACCTGCCACGTCATCTGCCTGGCCGCCGACCATTCCGCACGGCCCGGCGACCCCGGCCAGAGCGGCGCAACACTCGGCGGCGATTTGCGGCGGTTCAATCTCCTTGGCGAGCACCTCGAACGCCATGGTCAACAACGCATCGCCGGCGAGTATGGCAATTGATTCGCCGAACTTCTTGTGGCATGTAGGCCGACCGCGACGCAGATCGTCGTCGTCCATTGCAGGCAGGTCGTCGTGCACGAGTGAGTAGGCGTGCACCATCTCGACCGCACAGGCCGCCGGCATGGCCGGGGCGACCGACCCGCCGCACGCCCGAGCCGACAGCAGCACGAGCATCGGACGCAACCGCTTGCCCGGCCCAAGGAGGCTGTAGCGGATCGCCTCGCGCAGGCCGTCCGGGCAACCCTCGGCCGGCTCGGACCGGGCGCCCAGCGCCGAGTCGATCAGCGGCCGAAGTTCGGCGGCATATTCGGCAAACGGGGCCAGCGTGGTTTTTACCATGTTCGCAAACTATTCTAAAACAACCCCTCCGGTACGTCCACGTCTGATGTGTCCGGCGCCGGGGGCTTGGTGGTACGATCATCGAACGGTTTGGAAACGGGATTCCCCTGGGCATCGACGCCGCTGAGCAGTTCGACCCGCCGCTCGGCGTGTTCCAACAAATCGTACGAATGTCGCAGCAGCCGAACGCCCTCCTCGTATCGGTCCAGTGCCTCGCTCAGCGTGATCTCGCCATCTTCTAGCAGGTGGACTATCTCTTCGAGCCGTTTCAGTGCATCTTCAAAGCCGGGCTGGTCAGACGCCGGTTTTTTTCTGGTTTTCTTGGCCAAGGCTGTGGACTCCGATTTAGATCCATTCACTTACGATGGAATTCATAGAGCGTCTTCCCTTCGTTTATGATTGGTTGGTATGACTACCAGTAAATCCACGTCACTTTCCGGTGTAGGATTACCCCGAGCATGAGACCCAAACAAGATCCCGCGCTGTGGGGAGAATTCCTTTGCCAGTCTGCCGACAAATTCCCTGACTTGTGCTTCTCGGACCATAACAGGAAGAATACACCCAATTACCTGCGAAATCAACCCGAGACCCCTCGACTTCACAAAATCCGTAAGTTAGAATTGCTGTATAAAATCGATAAGCTGATAGCTGACTGCTGACTGCTGATAGCT
>DAOWNK010000307.1 GCA_030642635.1 Pirellulales bacterium | reverse complement strand
TGTAAACGCGGCTCCAAAGAAATTGATGATACATACTTACAACGTTACGCTGCTAGCACCCGAAAGTCTACAGCAGCAAAGCCGCCAGTGCTAGCAAACTTGTGTAGATACTAATGCATGCAATGCGGGGGCTTTTCACCACAAACCCCTAATCCCTACTCCCTAATCCCTAATCCCTAATCCCTAATCCCCATGTCCGATACCGATCCTTGGACCGTCGGCCGGCTGATTAAGTGGACCACCGGGCACTTGAAGGATCGTGGGTCCGACAGCCCGCGGCTGGACGCCGAGATTCTGCTGGCCGATGCGATCGGCTGCCGGCGGATCGACCTGTACACCAGCTTCGACAACGTTCCATCGGAGGATCAGCGGGCGGCATTTCGCAAATTGGTCCGACGACGTACAGACGGCGCGCCGGTCGCATACCTGGTCGGCCGGCGCGAGTTCTATTCGCTCAGCTTCCGAGTTACACCGGATGTGCTCATCCCGCGACCGGAGACCGAGCTTCTGGTGGTAACGCTGTTGGACCTTGCCGGCATCCGGCCGTCTGGCGGCCCGATCACCGTCGCCGACGTAGGGACCGGCAGCGGGAACATCGCAGTATGTGCGGCCAAGCACCTGCCCGACTGTCGGGTGACGGCGATCGACGTTAATCCGGCGGCGTTGGAAGTCGCTCGTACAAACGCGGCGGAACATGGAGTTGCCGAGCGGATTGAACTGATCGAAAGCGACCTGTTCGCCTCGGTGCCGGCCGAGCGCCGGTTCGATTTCATCGTGAGCAACCCTCCGTACGTCAGCACAGCCGAGATGGAGGCGTTGCCGGTGGACATAAGGGATTTTGAGCCTCGCGGCGCCTTGGAGGCCGGGTCGCGCGGCACGGAAGTGATCGAATTACTCGTGCCGGCGGCGGCCGAGCGACTTAACCCGGGCGGGCGGCTGCTGATCGAGATCGGCCCGGCGATCCACAATGCCGTCCGCTCGCTGCTTGAGGCCGACGGACGACTCAATGTCGGCCCGACGATCAAAGACCTTGCACGATTGCCGAGGGTGGTGCAGGCGGAGAAGAGAGAGACAGAATAAAATATCCTTTTCCCTCTCCAGTGATTCTTCAAAGGCGGAACTGTTCGTTCCACATCTTTCGTACAAGGTTCAAGTCTACACCTGAGAGCTTTCCAATACGGACTTTAAGTAGTTTCTTCTCGATCGTGACAAGGCGTGAAAGCCTTGCAACGGAGGGCTTTTCCAGCCCAGCTTTCTGTCAATCGTCGATAGCCAGATCCAAAAAGCCTTGGTGAGGTACAGATGTGATGCGGCAGACGAGACAATCGGCTCCCAGGTCTACCAAGGCGAGAACCGGCCTGGCCTTTGCGCCGCGCCCAGAGGTGAAAGGGAAGATGCAAACGTGTATCTTGCCGCATTCAACAGTACCTGTCATAAACGGCATCTTCCTCTGAGTCACCTCTGAGAAACTGGTCATACGCCGCATTTCGCCAAGCGGCATCATCTGGATCCATGCCCACGCAGAGCAATATTGTTGCTTTCCCCTTCTGTGGCAGAACAGACACAACTTCCGGCGGTATGTTTAGAGTCTGCTTTCCTGACAATTCAGTCTCGAATTCAACTGTTTTCATGATACCTTAATCATACCGCTGTAGTAACATGTTGTCAATATCTTCATCTTTCGCAAAAATTACGGTGAACAATTGAATGGTTGCCAAATTGCAAAACACATCACGAACCGAACTCTTGGCGGCGGCGGCCGAGTTGGCCCTGTAGCCGTTGGACGATCGAGCTGTGCATTTGGCTCACACGACTCTCGGACAGGTCGAGCGTGGCGCCGATTTCCTTCATCGTCAGTTCTTCGTAGTAGTAGAGGATAATAATCAGCCGCTCGTTGCGATTCAGCCCCTTGGTAACCAATCGCATGAGGTCGTTTTTCTGGATACGTCTGGTCGGGTCCTCGCCTTTTTTGTCTTCGAGAATGTCAATCTCCCTAACGTCCTTGTAGCTGTCGGTCTCGTACCATTTTTTGTTCAGGCTGATGAGATTAACAGCGTTTGCGTCCAGCATCATTTTTTCCAACTCGGGGACGGACAATCCGAGTTGTTCGGCCAACTCGTTTTCGTTCGGTTGCCGGCCGAGCCTGGCCTCGAGGGTTTTCATGGCCTCGTTTAGCTTGCTCGCCTTTGATCGGACCAGCCGTGGAACCCAATCCATGGTCCGCAGTTCGTCGAGCATGGCGCCGCGTATTCTCGGCACGCAGTAGGTTTCGAACTTAACGCCCCTGGAGAGGTCGAATGCGTCGATGGCGTCCATCAGTCCGAACACGCCGGCCGAGATGAGGTCGTCCAGTTCAACACCGTCCGGCAGTCGTGCCCAAATCCGCTCGCCGTTGTATTTTACAAGCGGAAGGTAGATTTCGATCAACCGATTGCGCATCTCCTGGTCGGAGATATCTTTTTTGAACTCGACCCACAATTGTGCGACGTCGTCGGGAGCGACAAGGGTTGCCATGTATTCCTCCATGATGGTGCGTCGTTGCACCTGCTGTTTGAGATCCGTCTCGGTACGTTCTGACTATTTATATGTTTTTTGCGACCCCCTGAATATCTTTCGCATTCATTCACCCTCGGCCTCCTGCCGGACGGCTAGCTCGGCCGATATCCGGCTGTGGACTGAATCCTCGACAATCCGCTCGGCAACCCAGCCGACGACGTATCCGACCGCTGCAAACACCACCAGACAACACCATCCGGTCCACAAAACAGACATGCCGCCGCCACCGTGCATCGCACCGTGTCCGAGCGAGGTCAGGAATGCTAAGGGACCGAGAATACCGGCGTAAGTGTGAGCCACGAGTTCGCCCTGTGGTCGCCATTAAACTCAACGCATATCAGCCAGTTTAACAGCACATCGGCTGCCGACAGCTTTCTTTGCTTATCGGCTACACACGGCGGAGGGTTGAATCGATTTTCCCGGTTTTTCCGGTTTTTGAAGGTTTTAAGGCTCCTGTGGGTAAATGAAATTGTTCGTAAAACGGAAAGCTGATAGCTGAGGGCTTGGGAAACAATTCAACACATAGATATCGACTACTGTGGCCAAGAGTGTTATGATTTTCCAGAACCGGACAGTTCGATCGCTTAATCCCGTTGTGTGCGGGCCGGATGGTTGCGCGAGAGAGCAATCGACCATGTCGGCAAGTCTACCAGAGTGCCTATTTCCTCCCGTTTTATCCTCACTCAACAATAATGGCAACTTTCGCGCGCAATGCCACTGCACGCATCAGGTTGTGGGCCAACGCGTACCACAATGCGATGACCCGGGCTTTCAACAAACCTCGCACGCGAAACTG
>DAOWNK010000186.1 GCA_030642635.1 Pirellulales bacterium | reverse complement strand
CACTCTTCAGCCGGCTGATTCTGGACCTGAACCGGGCCTCGGAAGCGGTCCAGCGGAGCATCGCCGAGCTACGCGAGATGGCCGCCGGCCTGAAGGCCGTGTTTCTAGCGTTTTGCACCTAAAAACGGAAGAGCCAAAAATCTGCAAGGTCGGCGACACCCAAATCGAGGGATACTCAAAGCAGCAAAGCGGCGGGGATGCGTCATACCAGCAGTTTACGCTCCACTTCGTCACCAGGACCAACAAGCCGTTCAAATCCATGGGCGGCTGGGTCAACGACAAGATCATGCACGATATCCGGGAGATTACCGGCAAGGATGACGTCGGCGTCTTCCTGGACTTCACCACCGAAGACGGCCGGGTAATCCAACTGCAAACCGGCGTTTCGTTGGTCAGTATCGAGCAGGCACGGCTGAATCTTGAAACCGAGATGAAACCGTTCGGTTGGGACTTCGACGCCTGCCGCGCCCATGCCCGCAAGGTCTGGAACACGTTCTGGAACCTCAATCAGTTGTGGAACCTGATAACACCGGACGTTTCGGCCAAGTGGGTCCGCTCGCTGCTGGAGATTTACGATAAGGGCGGATGGTTGGCGAAAGGCCCGACCGGCATCGAGTATTCGAGCATCATGGTCGCCTCGCACGAGATTCCTTTCATCGTTGCAGCGTACCAGCACGGTATTCGTAGGTTCGACGTGGACAAGGCATTTCAGGCCATGGTCCACTGTCAGACGACGCCGGGCCAATCGCATCCCGGCGGCGGGCACGTGGGCAACATGCACCTGACGGCGTACCTGAAGCACGGCTACGTTCCGATCGACCGGGGGTACGCATCGAACACGTTGGAATATGCCTACGACGACTGGTGCGTGGCGCAACTGGCCAAAGCGCTGAACCGCAAAGATCGTTACCAGGAATTTAGCAAACGTAGCGAATATTGGCGGAACCTGTTTGACAACGAGGTCGGCTTTATGCGCGCACGCCATGCCGACGGACGCTGGCTGGAAAATTCCGATCCCTACAGCAAGAAGGGTGGATGGATTGAGGGCAACTCGTGGCAGTACACCTGGTTCGTACCGCAGAACGTGCACGGCCTGATCGAAGCGATGGGCCGCGAACGTTTCATTCAGCGTCTCAACGAAGGGCTGGCTAAATCCGAGAAGACGAATTTCAACGCCACCGACGACCAGTGGGTACTATATCCGATCAACCACGGCAACCAGCCGAGCATGCAGGTAGCATACCTGTTCAACTACGCCGGCGCGCCGTGGCTGACGCAGAAGTGGACCAGGGCGATCATGGATAAGTACTACGGCGACGACCCGATCGACGGTTGACCGGGCGACGAAGACCATGGCCAGATGGGCGCCTGGTTTGTCATCAGCGCACTGGGGCTGTTCCAAACCGACGGCGGCTGCCGGGTCACTCCGATCTACGAACTCGGCTCGCCTCTATTCGACCGGATCGTCATTCATCTCGATCCGCAATATTATTCGGGCAAACAGTTCGTAATTGAAACGCGCAACAACTCACCACAGAACGTTTACATCCAGTCGGCCGTGCTAAACGGCAAGCCGCTGGATCGGCCGTGGTTCGATGCTTCGCAACTTCAAAAGGGCGGAAAGTTGGTCCTGGAAATGGGCCCATACCCAACAAAATATGTCTTCAAACAACAGCATTGAAAACCCGGCCGCCGTTCTATCGAACCGGCCCAAAACCCACGCCGGGTATCTAACAATCGTGTGTGTCATCGCCGCGTTGGGCGGGTTCTTGTTCGGGTTCGACACGGCGGTCATTTCCGGCACGATCGTGTACCTGAAAAAACAGTTTGCATTAAGCGCGCTGCGGGAAGGCTGGGTCGTCGCCTCGGCGCTGATCGGGTGTATTGTCGGTGCACTGAGCGCCGGGACGCTCAGCGACCGTTTCGGTCGGAAGAAAATGCTCATTTTCTCCGCCGCGTTGTTTTTGATCTCGGCCGTCGGTTCGGCCATCCCGCCGAGCGTTCGCGTCCTGGTGTTGGCCCGCTTCGTTGGCGGGTTGGGTGTGGGGGCCGCTTCGATGCTCTCGCCGATGTACATCTCCGAACTAAGCCCGCCTCATTTGCGAGGCCGTCTGGTCGCGCTGTACCAGTTGGCAATCACAGTCGGCATTCTCGTGGCCTACTTTTCAAACGCCATGCTTCAACACCTGGCCGTCAACGTTTTTGCCGGGATAGGCGAACAGTACATGCGGTGGATTCTAGTGGACGAGGTTTGGCGTGCAATGTTCGGCGCCGAATCCATCCCGGCGGTACTGTTCCTTTTGCTGTTGCTGATCGTGCCGGAAAGTCCTCGCTGGCTGACCAAACAGGGCCGTGCCGACGAGGCGATGCAAGTCCTCGCCCGCGTTGTCGGCCGAACCGAGGCCGAAAAGGAAATGGCCGAAATCCAAGAAACGATTTCCCACGAAAGCGGCTCGATCCTGCAACTCCTGCAACCGGGCCTGCGCATCGCACTGCTGATCGGCATTCTACTGCCGCTGTTCTCGCAGGTCAGCGGCATTAACGTCGTGATCTACTACGGCCCGAAAATCTTCGAGGAAGCCGGCTTCAAAATCAGCGAGTCGCTCGGCGGAGCGGTGGTCATCGGGTTGATCAACATGATCTTCACGTTCGTGGCCATCGCCGTGGTGGACAAGTTCGGAAGGAAACCCCTGTTGTACGTCGGCATCTGCGGCTTGGTGTCGGCATTGATCGGCGTGGGGCTGCTGTTCTACTACCAGGTAACGAGCGGACCACTGCTGCTGGGATTGTTCATGTTCTACTGTGCGTGCTTTGCCTTCTCGCTTGGTCCGGTGCCGTGGATCATCATCTCTGAAATTTTTCCCACCCGAATTCGCGGCCGGGCGATGTCCATCGGCACATTCACCATTTGGGGTGGATGCACGCTTGTAGCACAGACGTTCCCGTGGCTGTTGGAGAATCTTGGGCCGGCCGGCTCGTTCTGGCTTTATGCGATATTAGTCGCTCCCGCGTTGCCGGTGGTCTGGCTGCTGGTGCCCGAAACCAAGGGCAAAACGCTCGAACAGATCGAATCCGATTAGATGAGTTGAGAGGTTTCACCACATAACGTTCAAGCCGCCGTGCCGGCGGCTGCTAAACATGAGAGTTAACCCGTTTAGCGGTCGCCGGTACGGCGACCTTTGCTTTTCCCTTCTTACTACTTCAAATGGTTGAAGTGTTACCACCACTTAAACTCGACAGGTCCTCGAAGAACCCCGGGTACGTCTTCCTCGTGCAGCCCGGGTCGCAAATCACCACGCCGGGCACCGACAGCCCGACCAACGCCATGCTCATCGCCATACGATGATCGTCGTACGTGTCGATCTTGGCGCCGTGCAGCTTTGCCGGGATGATCCGCAGGCCGTCGTCCCGCTGTTCGACCGTCGCACCGAACTTGCGCAACTCGGCGGCCAACGCACCGATCCGGTCGGTCTCCTTGTGCCGAATGTGGGCAACACCGGTTATTGTGGTCGGACCGTCGGCAAACAATGCAACCGCCGAGAGCGTTTGCACCGTGTCGCTTATGGCGTTCATATCGAGCTGGATTCCGTGCATTTTTCTTCCGGCGACTGTAATTGTGTCCGGGCCGTACTCGACCTCACAGCCCATTCGTGCAAGGCAATCGCAGAATGCAACGTCGCCCTGCAGGCTGTCGCGGGATAGTCCCTCGACGGTGATCCGTCCGCCGGTTATCGCCGCGGCGGCGAAGAAGTAACCGGCGGCCGATGCGTCCGGCTCCACGTCGTACCCAGCGGCACGGTAGTTGCAAACCGGCGAAATCTCGAACCGGTTCAGTTCGCTCGTTTCCACGTCTACGCCAAATGCACTCATCACGGCCAAGGTCATCTCGATGTACGGCTTCGAGACCAACGCTCCGTCGACGATCAACTCGACAGGTCGTTGGGCACACGGTGCAGCCATAAGCAGCCCGCTTAAATACTGGCTGGATATGTTCCCGGCGACAGTCGCCCGACCGCCGGGCAGGCCGTCGGCACGGACCACCACCGGCGGGCAGCCGCTGTGAAGCTCATCGACGACGTCCGCCCCGAGTTGCCTCAGTGCGTCGAGCAGGTCGCCGATCGGGCGCTGTCGCATCCGCGGCACACCGTCGAGCCGGAACGTGCCGTGGCCCAACGTGGCCATGGCCGTAAGGAACCGCACGGTCGTGCCGCTGTTGCCGACGAACAACTCTGCACCAGAGGCCGGCGGCCGGCCGCAGCAGCCGGAAATGCGGATCGTCGCCCCAGGTCGATCGTGCTCGACCGGCACGCCGAGTTGCCGCACCGCGTCGATCATCAGCCGGGTGTCTTCGCTGTCCAGCGCACCGGTGAGCGTCGAGTCGCCCTCGGCCAGCGCCGCGCAGACCAGCGCCCGATTGGTGATGCTCTTAGACCCCGGCGGACGGATTGAGCCGTGCAGCGGGCCGGTCGGTCGGATAGTGACGGTGTCGGTCATGATTGAGCTATTAAAAACGTGTTTTGAAATGGCTTATCGGCCTCCAATGGGTGCCACTGCTGGCTTGTCCAGCAGTGTTTCTTGGGGAGATCCATTTCGCACTGCTGGACAAGCCAGCAGTGGCACCCATTTCAAAACACGTTCTAAGGGACCAGGGGCTCCCCTTCCGCCTTCCCCCTTCCGCCTTAGATATGATATTCTGCCCGGAATCGGTCGACGTCGTCCGCCCGGCCCATTACGACTACGTTGGCGCTGCCTTGGAATACGGCATCGCCGCCGGGGTTGAATTCCAGCGTGCCGCCGGGCAGGCGAATTGCAACGATCAGCAGCCCGTGACGCGCACGCGGTTGCGACTCGCGAATACTCATACCGACCAGCGGGCTGCCGGGCGGAATGATCAACTCGTCCACCTCGACCTCTGATATCTGCCGGCCGGCAACTACCTCGATCAACTCGACCGCCGAGGGCCGTGTAATCATGGCTGCCATGCGCATTGCGCCGGCGGCTGCCGGCAACACCACCCGATCGGCGCCGGCCTGAAGCAATTTTTTCTCGGTCGATGGGAACTCGCCACGGGCGATGATCTTGATATCAGGGTTGAGGTTCCGCGCGGTCAAGGTGATGAACACATTGTCGGCATCGCCCGGCAGCGTGGTCACCAATGTTTTTGCCCGCGTTATCCCGGCGCTGAGCAAGGCGTCTTCTTCGGTCGCGTTGTCGTCAATCAACAGATACTTAAGCGCAGCGGCCTCGGCAACGCGGTCCAGGTCTTTTTCGAGGATCACAAACTGGTTTTTTTGCCGCTGTAGCTCTCGGGCGAGTATTTCGCCCATCCGTCCGAACCCACAGATGATGACGTGGCCGTGGAGATGTTCGATCTCCCGGCTGGCGCGGCGCATTCCGACGGCCCGATTGATTTCACCTTCAAACATCATTTGAAGTAAACCTCCTACAATATAAAAAACTGCCGCCACCCCAAATATCATAAGCAGGGTGGTAAATATTTTCAGCTCAGGGCCTAACTCATAGGGCGAACCCAGCCCGACTGTCGAAAAGACCATGGAGACCATGTAAACCGAATCGAGCAGGCTCCAGCCGGCCAGCCGATAACCGACCACGCCGACCAGTGAGATAACCGCCAGTGCAATCAGCCCGCGTTGAAAACGTTTTATTGCAGAAGACATCATGTGTGGTAGTTGGCGTTGAGCCGGATGTATTCGGCGGTCAGGTCGGTGGTCCAGAACCGGGCGGCCAAGTCGCCTTCGCTAAGCCGAAGCTGTATCAACACGTCGCGGCCGGTGCGGATCGAGTCGGAAACCGCCTCGGCATCGAAATCGACCGGCGCGCCGCCTTGGTAAAGCAGCATGCCGTTGACACGAAGCCCGACTTCCTCCGGGTTGAACGGCACGCCGGCGTATCCGGCCGCCGAGACAATCCGGCCCCAATTAGGATCGGCGCCGGCGACGGCCGTCTTTACCAGCGCGCTGTTGGAAATCGTCTTGGCGATACGTCGGGCGGACTGAGCGTCGGCACAGCCGGCAACCTCGACGGTGATCAGATGCGCGGCGCCCTCGCCGTCGGCGATTATCGCCCGAGCCAACTCCACGCAGACCTCGCCCAGTGCAAGGCGGAACGCGGCAAGCTCCTCGCCGGTAAGCGGACCGGCGTCCGAGGCGCCGTTGGCCAAAAGCAGTGCGGTGTCGCTGGTGCTGGTGTGCCCCTCGACGCTTATGCAGTTGAAACTCTCGTCCACGGCCGCCGCAAGTGTGTCTTGTGCCGCCGTCGGATCAAGCGTGGCGTCGGTCAGTATCACCGTCAGCATGGTGGCCATGTTCGGACCGATCATCGCTGCGCCCTTGGCCATGCCGGTAATTTGGACACTGTGCCGGTCTGGTGATCCGTCGCACTTTATTTGACGTGTGCCACGGGCATCTTGCCCGTGTTTTCGCAGAGGCACGGCCGACACGGCCGTGGCACCCAACTCGTTATTTGAACT
>DAOWNK010000207.1 GCA_030642635.1 Pirellulales bacterium | reverse complement strand
AGCATGATGGAAGAGCCTTTTTTAGTGTATACCAATTATCGCTGTTTTTTCAGAAAGTGCAGTTAAGGAGTACAGTCATGAAATGTAACGCAACAATTTTTGGAGTCGCCATGGTTTTGCTGGCGGTCGTACTTATGCCGGCCGCTTCGGCTCGGGCCGAGTACGTCACCGGTTTCGAGTCAGCCGAGGGCTACACTCTCAATAGTGAGATCGGCGGCGTAAACGGATGGCAAGTTATAAGTGGAAACTCTGCACACGCCACGATCCGTAATAATCTGGTCAATAGCGGTGCGCAAGCCTTGAGACTGAGCGATACTAGTGCTTTGTCAAACCTAAAATTACGGGTTGGGTGCCATGTCCACGCTTGCGTGGACATGCCTAAAACCTCGATCAACATGCCCACGCTTGCGTGGGCATGGCACCCGAATTTTTAATCATGACATAGCACTAGTAACGTCACGCATCTTGGCCGCGAGTTTGGCGAGGATTTTGGCGATCAGGTAGTCATTGAAGCGAGCCTGGCAATGGATGGCCAACAAGTTGGCATGTTCAGTCTGTACTTTGGAACCGGCAGTTTCACTGACCCAAAGGGACTTCTGGGGGCTGACTGGAGTTACACGGCAGCACAGTTCGGTTTCGATGGAACCCAAGTCTACTATAGAAACGGCGGTACTGGCCAACATGCCGGTGCGTTTGTAGCGGGCGCTTACTACGATTTCAAAGCCACCGTTGATTTTGACACCAACAAATGAAGTATGAACATCACAAGCAGTGATGATCCGACTTTCACAGAAGTCGATGTTAGCGACCTCGCTTTCCGAGGCTCCAACGTCACGGACATTTCGTCCATATTCATCAATGACTATGCCGCCAGTGGCCACACTGGCCGGTTCTTCGTGGATGACTTGTTGGTGACTGTGCCCGAGCCGGCAACGCTGGCCTTGTTGGGTTGCGGCGGGCTGATGATGGCGATTGTGCTGTGGCGTCGTCGCCGGAGAGTGTGAGAAAGGGGTTATACAGCTATATGCAGTATGATCGAATGGTTTGGCCGATATGCCTTGCCGTGATCGTGGTATGTACGTTGTACGGGTGCGGGACGGGCAACCCGCTGGGCCGGCAAGCAATATCGGGCAATGTCACACTGGACGGCGCGCCGCTGGATCGGGGTACAATCCAATTCAGCCCGCGCCGGTCCAGTGGCGGCGTCGGCAGCGGCGCGGTGATCGACGGCGGCACGTACACGCTTCCCGCAGAAAAGGGCTTGCCGCCGGGAGAGTACCTGGTGCGGCTGTTTTCGGCGGAGAGTGTGGAGGCGCCTGTTCCGGCGGCACCACCGACGGAATCGGACCTTCCGCCGGGTTTTCGTCCGACCAAGACGGGAAAGGAACGCATCCCCGCCCGCTACAACGTGCAAAGCGACCTGTTTGTAATCGTGACCACGGACGGCCCCAACCGGTTTGATTTTGACATTCAAACAAAGTAGGGTGCGTGAAACGCACCAATATGCTTTGCGATTATCGATGCATGGTGCGTTGCACGCACCCTACTGTATGCTGAAATGTTACCAACACTTAAAATCCGAAATCCAAAGCTCACGGGGTTTACCCTCGTAGAGCTTTTGGTGGTGATTGCGATCATCGGCATTTTGATTGCGTTGCTGCTGCCGGCGGTGCAAGCTGCGCGAGAGGCGGCCAGGCGAATGCAATGCGCGAATAACCTCAAACAACTCGGCCTGGCGATGCACGGCTTCCACGACACATACGGTAGGCTGCCGGGAGGCGCCAATATGGACTGTAGAGGGATTTGGTGCGACGGCAACGGCAGAATGCCATGGCCGGTGAGTGTGATGCCGTACATCGAGCAGCAAACCCTGTATGACGCATACGATGCCTCGTCGTTCTTTTGGCACGACAATAATTTGCCCGTTACGGGAAAACGGCATTCGGTATTCACGTGTCCAAGCGACAGCCCGAACGACGAACAGCGATACTTTACCGGCGCCGCCAACAATCTTACCGGCCACAATTACGTAGGAAACTACGGCAATACCGGTTACGTTCGGGATATCTGGAGGACAAAACTAAACGTCGTTGCGGAACTCAACGAAGTGGTCTTCGCCGGAGCACCGTTCGAGTTGGGCCTACCGTCCACTGCCAGCCGACGTGTCTGCACGTTCGGCCATATCAGTGACGGGCTAAGCAACACGCTCCTGGTGTCCGAAACGGTGCAGGGACACGGCGAGGGCGACGCGAGAGGTATGATCTGGTGGGACTGCGCGGCGCGCTTCGAGACATATCTCTCCCCCAATTCCTCCCAGCCGGACGTAATGCACGTGGCCGAAAATTGTAACGCTTCACAAAATCCTCCCTGTGTCAGCCCACACACCGACGACATGCCGATGACGCTGGCCGCACGCAGCCGACACCCTGGCGGGGTGCAGGCCGTGTTGTGTGACGGCTCGGTGCGATTTATCTCTGATGATATCGCACTGGACACCTGGCGCAAACTTAGCACCACGCGCGGCGGAGAAGTCGTCGGGCAGTACTGAAATAGGGGCTAGGGGCTGGGGGCTAGGGGCTGGTATTTGGTGAAATTCTTTCCCCAGCCCCCAGTCCCAATACCGTTGAATTAGTGATAATATCAAGGGAAATACAGTGGCACCGGCGTCCCGCCGGTGTGATGGAACTTGTGGTAACGCCTATACTTGTATGCCACCGGCGGGACGCCGGTGCCACTGTGTTGATGCCAATATTGCCCCCAGCCCCTAGCCCTTTCCAGGAGGTGCCGACCGTGTTGATTCTGAAAATGTTTTTGTTTGCTGTTATGTGTGTGGTCGGTACAAGCAGAGTGTCGGCAGCGACCGCCACGGTATATGACTTCGGCGCGGTCGGCGACGGCGCGGCCGACGATACGGCAGCGCTGCAGAAGGCGGTAGACGCGGGCACGGGCGACGTGCGACTGCCGCGAGGCGTATATCGAATTACCAAACCGATTGTCGTCGATTTGGATAAGGTCGGCTTTACGTCGGTCTCCGGCAGCGGCACCGCGAGAATCGTCATGGCAGGCCCCGGGCCGGCGCTGAAATTCGTCGGCACGCACGTAGGCACCGCAGACCCGAAAACCCTCAAGCCGAACGTCTGGCAGCGCCAGCGCATGCCGATGGTCGACGGCATCGAGATCGTCGGGGCGCACGAGAAGGCCGTGGGCATCGAGGCGGTCGGCGCCATGCAACTGACCGTTACCCGGGTGCTGGTCCGCGACGCGCTGCACGGCATCCATCTGAGAAAACGCAACCGCAACGTGATCGTCTCGAACTGCCATCTCTACAAGAATCGCGGCGTGGGCATATACCTCGACGCAGTCAACCTGCACCAGATCAACGTCAGTTGTTGCCACATCAGCTACAACGGCGGCGGGGGGATCGTGGTGCGCGACAGCGGGCTGTGCAATTTGCAGATAAGCGGCTGCGATATCGAGGCGAATATGTCGCCCGGCGGTCCGCCGACCGCCAACGTGTGGATCAATACCGCCGGCGGCTCACGGGCGTCCGCCGAGATTACAATCGTCGGCTGCACCATACAACACACACACGCCGCTCCCAATTCGGCCAACATCCGTTTCACAGGGACCGACTTAAAGGATCGCAGGGAAGCGGATCGAGTGTGGGGCAACGTCACCATTGCCGACAACGTGCTAAGCGACGCACAGTTCAATGTCGATCTGCGAAACACACGCGGCGTGAGTATCGTCGGCAACACGTTTTGGCGTGGTTTCCAATACAACCTTCGTGTTGAAGAAAGCTCCAACATCGTGATCGGTCCGAATATATTCGATCGGAACCCAAAATACTACTGGGGCGGAAAAAGGGAACGCAACGCCCTGTTGATCCGCAACTGCACGGATTGCACGCTTACAGGGTTGCACATCAACGGCACGCTTGCGACCGACGCCGGGCTTGTGATCGAGAACTGCCGCCGGCTGAACGTGACCAACTGCACAATCCTTGACTGCGAGAATGCGGGCATGTTGCTGAAGAACGTAACCCACTGCCGCGTGTCCGACTGTCTGATACGCAACGACTTGCCCGATGCCGAGGGCTGGATATCGTTGCAAACGGTCGGCGGCTGTGGTAATATGATTGTGAACAATTTGCTCGGCGGACCGCTGCAGGTTGACCCTGAGGCCGCCCGTTTAAGTGGTAACGTCATACAGCCGTAGCACCTTTGTCCTGCCTTTGTCCCACCCTAACAGGAGAATCCTACCATGTCGAAACGACTCGACCGTCGTGAAATGCTGCGAACTACTGCATTGGCAGGCGTCGGTGCGTTGCTCTCCGGAGGCATCGCGCCGGCCAGGGGCAATTCGCCAAACGAAAAGCTCAATATCGCTTGCGTCGGGCTTGGCAACCAGGGCAACGCCAACTTCGGCAAGGTTTGCAGTCAGAACATTGTGGCGCTGTGCGATATCGATGAGGCACGGCTTGGAATCTTCGCTAAACGGCGGCCAAAGGCCAAAACATTTGCCGACTTTCGCGTTATGCTCGACAAAGTCGACAAAGATATCGACGCGGTTGTAATCACTGTGCCAAACCATTCGCACACGACGATCGGCGTTAGGGCAATGAAGATGGGTAAACACATCTATTGCGAAAAGCCATTGACTCATTCGATTGCCGAAACGCGGCTCATGCAGAAGGTCGCTGCTGAAACCAAAGTGGTCACGCAGATGGGAACTCAGATCCATGCAGGAAGCAATTATCGTCGAGTCGTTGAACTGATTCGGGCGGGAGCGATCGGACAGGTGAAAGATGTCCACGTTTGGTTTGGGCGCCCCGGTGGGTTCAGACGCTTCAAGCACATTGTAGATCGACCGGAGCCGATGCCCGTTCCAGCCGGGGTCAATTGGGACCTCTGGATCGGTCCGGCGCCAATGCGGCCGTTCCACCGTTGTTATCATCCACACGATTGGCACTACTGGTGGGACTTCGGCAACGGCACGCTGGGCAACATGGGCTGTCACTTTATGGACCTGATCTTTTGGTCGATGGACCTGAAATACCCAACCACCGTTGAGGCCACAGGTTCGAAGCTCCATCCCGAATCGACACCGTTCTGGCTGGATTGTAGTTGGGAGTTTCCTGCCCGCGACGAAATGCCGCCGTGCAAGGTAACCTGGTATCATGGCCGCGGCTGTCCGAAACCCGTCTTGGAGTTGGGCGGCCCGAATAAGCCGGCAGGCATTTTTTTCGTCGGCGAGAAAGGTATGTTGTACTCCGATTATGGCCAGCACATATTGCTGCCGAAAGAAAAGTTCGCCGATTTCGAGCCGCCGCCGCAGTCGATACCCGACTCGATCGGATGTCACCGTAAGGAGTGGTTCGAGGCGTGCAAGGGCAACGGTCGGACACTATCGCACTTCGACTACGCCGCCCCGTTGACCGAGACGATCCTGCTGGGGAACGTCGCGTTTCGAGCAGGTCGGAAGCTCGAATGGGACGCCCAGAATATGACGTTCACGAACTGCCCGGAAGCCGACCGGTACATCAAACGCGACTATCGCGAGGGCTGGACATTATGACAGCATATGTGTATACTTAAGGTTTCACCCTGCCACACTCCCGCCCACCTGCCCTCCAATTCACTCAAACCTAGGAGTTCTAAAAATGAAATCGTTTAAGCAGAGCGTTTTACATTGTGTAATGATTTGTGCAATCTGTGCGTCATCCATACAGGCCGATGAGAAACCCCAAGGCGGCAAGCAAGGCAATAGCGACGTGCGGATGCCGATGCCGGTCGACTACGACAATGCCGCCGATACCCGCTGGTTGAAGAACCCAGTACTGGATTCGCGATTGCTGGATGATATGGAAAACCCGGCTACGTGGTCTCATCGTGGGCCGGGAAAGATGGAGTGTTCCGCCGAACGTTGCAAAGACGGCAAACAGTCGGT
>DAOWNK010000152.1 GCA_030642635.1 Pirellulales bacterium | reverse complement strand
TGGTCTCCAGGGTGATTTTGTATTGGGTGGTTTGCCTGGTCACAATCACGTTGATGCTGCTTTGCTGGCGGATTGTCACGGGTCCTGCCCGGATGTTTTACACCCACTTCAACGACATGTGGTTTTACTACGCCCCGGCGCTGATCGCCTCGTTTCTGTTGTTGCCGCTTATAGTTGTTGACATCATTCGGTTAAGCAACCGTTTTGTCGGTCCGTTGTTGCGTTTGCGCCGCTCGATGCGTGAGTTGGCCGACGGTGAATACGTCGAGCCGATCGAGTTCCGCGACGACGACTTCTGGCACGACCTCGCCGAGGAGTTCAACGGCGTGCTGCGGCGTGTGCAAGGCAGCGACGACGCCTTTCTGGAAATCGAGCACGACGAACAAGAAGAGCACGATGAGCTGGAAGAACTGGCGATTGTATAACGTCACGTTAATGAGATTCACGAGCCGCGAGTTTGCTTCCAGAACTCGTCCCACATGGCTATGATGTTCTCCGGCGGCACGTCGTACTGGATGTTGTGCACTTGTGTGAAAACCAACGAGACGCCAGGCCCGTATTGTTCCAGTCGGCCCCGGACTTCTGCCCGAACCGCCTCCGGGTCTGTGGCATTGAGCACGTGTTGCGTATCGACACCTCCGCCCCAAAATGCGATGTCCTTGCCGAACCGGCGAACAAGGTCCCTTGGGTTCATCCCGGCGGCGCTTACCTGAACCGGATTGAGTGCGTCGGCGCCCATCTCGATCATAAACGGCACGAAGTCGGCCACCGCACCGCAACTGTGCATTATCACCTTCTTGCCGGCCGATTTTATCTTGCCCACTATCTCCGACATGTAAAGGAATCTACTCGCTTCAGGTAAACCTGGTGTAGCTTCTCGAACATGGCATGCACAAGGTCCTTCTCTACCATCAAGTCCATAAGGAATTGACTGAATCCTCGCATCAATTGCCCGGATTGGAGGTAGTGTAATCCCCACTGTGCGATTACCGCCCGATCCGTCGATTCGTATTGTTTCCTCGCCCGCTCGGCCATTGCTTCGAGCGGCTCGTCGTAGGTGTAGGAATAATCCCAGCGTTCAAAGAGACCGTCGAACCGGTCGAGTTGCTCGGCCGAGGTAACCCCGGCAAGCGGTGTGCCCACCGGATCGAAATAGTAGGCATCGGCGGCTCGCTTGGAATATACGACACCTTGCGAATCCTTGGCCACTGAAGAGCCGTCCGGCAGGTCTTCGATATCGAACAGCTTTGGAACAATAATCTCCGGGCCGAACGGAGATTTCCACACCTTGGTTTCCCGAGAGCCAAACATCAGCGGCTCAACATCCACGCCAAGCTCATCCTTAACGTCGTCGTCCAACAACGCGATAAGCTGCATTAGACACCCTGCCACGACCGGCTTCTTGGGAAGTCCCAAACAGTCCCTGAGCCGCTGGTAAGCCAATACATGGATGCTGGAGCAATCGGTTCCGCCGAGATCAAACGGAATATAATCTACGCCCCGGCGGTTGAGTGTAGCCAGCACGCGCTGACGGCTGGTCATAGACATTTTTTGCTCCATTAAAAAGTGTACTTGTTCAACATTTAGTAACACTTCAGCCATCTGAAATAATCATGGTAGTAATACCCTGCCTTCTGCGATTTTTATTCGTCAGGCGCTCCGACTTTCGTATTTTCGTCCTTTCGGGATTTCGTGGTATTCTTGCGAGTCCAATCCAATTAAATCACGAAAACCCGAAATGACGAAAACGCGAAATACTTCAGACGGCTGAAATGTTACCAATATTTGGTTCTTTTCCCATTTCCCCCCCTTCCCTTTTTTCCTTTTTACACAGTTATTTCAAATGGCTGAATAGTTACGCCAAAAGTTTAACGGGTGGGACTTACGCTACTGTTTCGGCTCGGCCTTAACGTAAAGCTCTTTCGGCGCTTCGTCGTAATACTTGAACATGGCCGGGCAGAGCCAACCTTCCATCGGAGGATCGTCGGTTCGATAGTAATTGCCGCCGGATTCGCCTCGCACCCACGTCAGTTTTTTCTGATAGCCGGGGAACGGTCCGGCTGAGAACAACAATCGAAAACCGTTCTCCGCGTCTGGAATATCGGAAACCAACACGTCGATCATTTCCGGCACGCCCGCAACGAACGGCTCGCGCACCAAATCGACCCGATCGTCGTCAAACACCCACGTGCCACTGTATCGGTACGGTGTGATTACCATAATCGAGTTGGCCGACATTCGTTGACACCTCCACTGAAACACGTCATTGTACCATGCGACCGCCGCCACTGTCGCTCAGTTTTGAAACCACTTTGCGTCACAACGCGAACGGCCAGGCCACCGGGATCAACAGCAGCGCGGTGGTGGTAATCAACACGACCATCGGCCAGCCGGCTCGCAGGTAGTCGCGCGGCCGATATCCGCCCGGGCCAAGCACCATCAGGTTTGTCTGATAGCCGATCGGCGTGATGAAACTAAGCGATGCGGCAATTGCAATTGCCATGGCGAACGGCCGTGGGCTTAGGCCCGCGGCGGCGGCCGTCGACACGGCGAACGGGAACAGCATAGCCGCCACCGCGTTGTTGGTGATAAGCTCGGTGAAAACGAGCGAGAGGATGTAAATTATCACCAGCAGCAACATCGGCTGCCCGCTGCCGACGCATTCGACCGTCCACCGGCCGATCGTCTGTGCCGCGCCGCTTTCGGTCAATGCCCGGCCCAACCCCAAGGCCGCCGCGATGGTCAACAGCACGTGCAGGTCGATCACAGATCGTGCCTCGTCCATAGACAGGCATCGGCAGATGACCATCAACCCGGCCACTACCACCCCGGCCACTGCGGTCGAGCCGAAGCCTGCAAACAGGCTGCCGGAGCTGATCCAGCCGGTAGCGCTTAGCCAGAGGATCAGCAATGCCACCAGGATAACGGCCATCCACGCCCGGTCGTGCCGCCGCGGCTCGGAGCCTTCCACGTCGGCCACCAGGTAGAAATCGCGGCTGTGCCGGAACGCAGCGGAGAACCCGGTCCGCGTTTGCAGCAATAGGGTGTCGCCCGGCTGAAGGATAATATCGCCGATCTTGTTGGGCAGCCGCTGGCCGTTGCGGTGTACCGCCACGACCGCTGCATTGTAGCGCTGGCGGAAGTTCGCCCGGCGGACCGTCGTGCCGATAAGCGGTGAGGAACTCGACAATACTGCTTCACTAAGATTACGCTGTTGCCGATGCTGCGGACGTATCTCGTACGCCATGTCGGCAGCAGGCACCAGTCCCGGGATTTTCTCCAGGTCGACTATCGTGGTGACCACGCCGGTAAAGACCAGCCGATCACCGGCTCGAATTATGTCGCTGGGTGTGACCGGCGTGATAACATCATCCTGCCGGTCGATTTCGACCAGGAACAGCCCACGCAAGCGCCGCAGCCCGGCCTCTTCCACCGTCCGGCCAATTAGACGGCAGTCCGGCTGCACGAGCATCTCGATCAGGTACTCGCGTCGCTGGTCGTCTAGCTGCTCGATCAACTCGGTGCGGTCCGGCAGGAATCGGCGTCCGATGAACAACAAATACAACGCACCTACCACCGCACAAGGCAACCCCACCTTGCCGATCTCGAAGAGCGTCATCCCGTGCAATTGCTCACGGAAGGCCGGCGTGTACTGCTGCTGTGCAACGTCTATCCGCCGCTCCTCCTGCATCAAACCGTTGACAACAATATTCGTACTGGTGCCGATCAGCGTGCAGTTGCCGCCAAGGATGGCCAGGTAGCTGACCGGTATGAGCAGCCTGGAAGGAGATACGCCGCGCTTCCGGCACCAGTCGAGCACCACCGGCACGAACATCGCAACCACCGGAATGTTGTTGATAAAGGCGGAGATTCCCAGTACGGTGAACGTCAGCCGCATCAGCGCCGAGGCAGCAGTGCGCGCAGTCCCCAGCAGCCGATGCCCGACCCAGTCGAGCACGCCGGTCGAGCGCAACCCAGCCGCTACTACAAACAACGAGCCGATGGTTATCACCGCCGGGTTGGCGAACCCTGCCATGGCCTCCCCAGGCGTGATCACCCCCAGCACGGTCACCGCCATCAGCCCGCCCAGGAAAAGCAAATCGGCCGGCACGTTACGACGCCACTGCAAGGCGATAAACACCGCCGCCGTAACCGCCAAGCTGATCCAGGCGTGTGCAGACATCAACTTCTTTGTTGTGAATCTCGTCGAAGGACTTGAAAATGAAAAAAGTCGGGGCGACTGGATTCGAACCAGCGACCTTTTGACCCCCAGTCAAACGCGCTCTCCAGACTGCGCCACGCCCCGAAATTTTATAATGAATATCAGATTGAAAATCACAAACCGCCAATATCGCAAATTCGGCCTGATCTTGCAACGGCTACGTAACAAGCCGTAAACTATGTTATCGACGATTTTTTGAAAGGAGCACCGTTATGCCGCCATTTACTGATCGACTTGAAACCGCCGTCCGACGCTGCGGAAACCCTGTCCTGGTCGGCCTGGACCCCAGGGCGGAGATGCTGCCTGAAGGCATACTGCCCGGCGGGAAAGATTCCCGTCCAGACGAGTTGGCCGCTGCATACAATCAGTTCTGTCGGGGGGTAATCGACGTAGTGGCGCCGCTGGTGCCGGCCGTCAAGCCGCAGGCCGCCTTCTTCGAACAGATCGGACCGCAGGGGATGACCGCCTTGGCCGAGATTATCCAATATGCCCAAAAGAAGGGGTTGCTGGTGATACTCGACGGCAAGCGGAACGACATCGGCTCGACCGCCGAGGCCTACGCCCGAGGATTGCTCGGCCCGGGCGGCCGGAGTCCGTGGGGGGCCGATGCACTGACCGTCAGCCCATACCTGGGCGGCGATAGCCTCCGGCCGTTCGTCGATGTGGCCATGGATCGCTCGGCCGGGCTGTTCGTGTTGGTGAAAACCTCGAATCCCGGCGGCGGGATGTTCCAAGACCTTCTGTCAGACGGCCGGCCGCTTTATCGGCATGTCGCCGACTACGTCGAGAAGCTGGCGGCCGAAACCACCGGGGCGTGCGGATACGGATCGGTCGGCGCCGTGGTGGGGGCCACGTATCCGGAGCAACTGGCCGAGCTGCGTGCACAGATGCCGCACACCTGGTTCCTGGTGCCAGGGTTCGGCTCTCAGGGCGGCACGGCAAGCGACGTTGCCGCCGCGTTCGACCAGCGTGGCCTCGGGGCGGTGATAAACAACTCGCGTGGAATTATCTTTGCACATGCCCGGGGTCAATATGCCCAGCGATTCGGCCCCGAGCGGTGGCAGGAGGCCGTCGAGGCCGCCACGGTGGATATGATCGAGCAACTTCGGACAGAAGGGGGAATAAATCCCGTTTAGCCGCCGGACTTGCCCGGCGCGACAACAGCGAGCCGCCGGATTTATCCCGGCGCGAACCGCAGCGCGGGGACAAGCCCCGCGGCTCGCCGTGCAAGCACGACGGCTAAACGATCTCGGCTTCGTCGAAGAAAATTTCGACCTCGCGCGTCGCCGAGTCCGGTCCGTCGGAGGCGTGGACCAGGTTCATCTGCCGGCTGGAACTGAACTGGCCGCGGATAGTGCCCGGCGCCGCATCCAGGCCGTTGGTGGCGCCGACCATATCTCGAACCACGCGGATCGCCTCCGGCCCCTCGACGATCATTGCGACCAGCGGCCCGCCGGTGATAAATCGCTCCAGGTCCGGATACCATGCCTTTTTGACGTGTTCGGCGTAGTGCCGACGCGACAGCTCGGGCGTGACGCGCATCATCTTCATGGCGATGATGTCAAAGCCTTTGTCTTCCAGCCGCGTTACGACACGGCCGATCAGCCGGCGCTGCACGCAATCGGGCTTCAGCAGGATGAGCGTTCGTTCCATGCGATTTTTACATATAAAGCCGCGACCGTTGGTCGCGCAAACAAAATATTGTCGCTATTACGCGACCACCGGTCGCGGCTTTGTGTAAGGTATCAACCCGCCAACCTCGATATCCGGTTGACCGGCAGCGCCGGTTCCACTCTTTCCGGTCTGTAGCGGAACTGCATCAGGTATGCGTCTTCCGGCGTATCGTCGTAATAGGCTCTGAGCACCGAGACTGCACGGAACCCGTTTTCGCGGAAGAACAGTTGTGCTCCAAGGTTCGTCTCGCGCACTTCGAGCACCACCCGACTGCGGCGTTGTGTAGACAGCTTGGCCAGCAGCTTGGCGATCATTTGGCTGCCGACGCCACAGCGACGATGGTCGGCCCCCACGGCAAAATTCAGCACGTGGATACGAGTTTTGTGCAATTCATAGATCATGAACCCTACGACTTGGTCCTCGTGCTCGGCAACCATGCCGATGCAGTTGCGTTGTCTCAGGCAGCGGATGAAATCCTCTTCCAACCAAGGGAATTCGAAGCTCTCGTCTTCGATGTCGAGAACCTCGGGCATATCGCGCCGAATCATCCATCGGATATGGACGCGGACATCCTGTTTCTGGTCGAAATGCATGTCGGCCTCCTTCCTTGTCGGCCTGTTGCGACCACTTACCAATTGGGTCGAAAAGGTAGCATAACGGTCGGAATTCTCCAAGACCAAAAAAGGGTTCGTAGTAACCGCATTTATGCGGTCTTTCCTGTGATTTCGACCGGACAGCCCCGATGAATCGGGGCACTACGAACGCCTTGGACGAATTATTGGGTGCCCGTTTCACGCAAACCCTTTCACATCAAGCACTTACGGCCGTTCGGCCCGGCCGGCGTGGATTTTTCCAAAATTCCATGCCTGATTCTGACTAAAATAGACCTTATGTCTATGAGACGGGCTGTTTCCACGTGCCCGGCCAAGTTCTTGCCAATATGATTGCCGATGTCAAGCGACCAGCAACAAGGTGATCCAGACTCCGGGCGGACGGCGGAGTTCTTGCGGCTGTTCTCCACGCATCAGCCCCAGATATTTGCGTACATCCTCACATTGCTGCCCGCCTGGCACGACGCCGAGGAGGTAATGCAGGAGACGAGCGTTGTGTTGTGGAACTCGTTCGGTGAATTCGAGCCGGGCATATCGACCAAGGAGGCTGCCGAGCAGTTAGGCCGGCCCGCCGGCACGGTCTATAAGGCGCTGACACGAATACGCCGCGCGTTGTTTAAGTGTATCGAGCGGACACTTTCGGCGGAGGGACCGGCATGAACACCGTATGGACGCCCAGCTTTGAACTGGCCGAGTTGGTCGAGACGGTTTGTCTCGGCCGGCTTACGTCGGAGCAGGCGCAGCGGTTCGAGGAGCTTGTGCTGGCCGACCAGCCCTCGCGCGAGTATGTATGTCCGATACCTGCACCTGCACGCCGGCCTGCCGCGTCTGGTCTCCGAGCAATCGGACGAAGCCGAACGCGAACGATTGCAGGGACTGATCTTCTCGCAGGGCGGGCCGGTCGAGGCGGTGCCGGTCGCCCGGCCGATACTGAGTCTTCTCGGCAGCAGTGCACGATGGACACGCGAATACTTCTCGCAGCCCGGCCCGCTCTCGATACTGGCCGCTACGATATTTATGGTCTGCCTGATTTCAATACTTAGTATCTTGCCCGCGCCGACCTACAAGCGGAGCCGCTTTAACC
>DAOWNK010000047.1 GCA_030642635.1 Pirellulales bacterium | reverse complement strand
TAGGATGTATATTGTGCATTGTTTCGGTACCTTTGTGCTCATGGCATTTTATTTCAAAGATAGTGTTGTCATCTCTTAGCATTCTTGGACTGCTTGTGTTGCTGATCTTCGTTGGTATTGTGGATCTTGTATTGTATGGTTTTGGTCCAGGCATGTTTTGATTAGAGGAGAAAAGGGGTAGACTGGGGTCAGGGAAAACGCCGGGATAAACCGGCGAGAAAGGGGGCGAGGAAGGGACATTCTACTTTTTGAGAAGTCCGGTAGACTGGATTGTGATTCGGCTCGGTGAACTGCCCTTCACCTTGATAACCTGAACCCAATTCGAGGCACTCGGTATCCACACGACGCCGGGTGCCTCTTTGTTTTCACTGGGTGGAAGGTGCGGCGGCGGGGCTGGAAGCATTATCGCCACGATCCAGCACGTCGGCGACGGCACTACGCGCACCATCGAGTACCTATACGACTGGCGCGACCGACAGGAGTATGCTTTCGATCCTTTTGACGCCTCGACCCATGCCACCTTTACGCGCAACTACTACGACAACCTCGATCGGCTCATCATGGTCGAGCGGTATAACGACGTGACGGCCGAGACCAGCTCCAGCAGCATGTCGAGCAGCTCAATTCTTATCGCCCGCAGCGAGACACTTTACGATGACCGTGGACGAGTCTACCAGACCAAGCAGTACGCGGTCGATCCGGCTACCGGCACGGTGGGCAACGCCCTGGAAGGCAACACCTGGTACGACGCGGCCGGAAACGCCGTCAAGCAGCAGCCGGCCGGCTCCGAGGCCTTTACCAAGATGGTCTATGACGGCATGGGCCGCGTGATCGAACAGTATACCGGCTACGACACCGACGAGAGTTCCTATGCCGATGCACTTATCATAACCGGCGACACGATCTTCGAGCAGACGGAGACGACATACGACGATGCCGGCAACGTTATTAAGGCGGTTGCCAAGCAACGTATGCCCTCGGCCAATTCGACCACCGGCGCGCTGGGCGACACTGGCACCCAGCCATACGCCCGGACCAACACCGTCGGCTTCTGGTACGACCAGGTCGATCGCCAAACGGCCACGGCCGACTACGGCACGGGGACGCTCGACCGCGATACACAGACCTCCGCGCCTAGCCGCAGTGACACCGTCCTGGTCAGCAGCACAGAGTTTAACTCCACCGGCGAGGCCTACAAAACCATCGACCCGGCCGGCACCGAATCGCGTCAAGAGTACGACGACCTCGGCCGTGTGATCAAGACCATCCAAAACTACGTCGACGGCACACCCGGCCCGGGCAGCGATACCGATGTGACCGTCGAGCGCACTTACAACGCCGACGGCGCGCTGCTTACCCTGACGGCGAAAAACTCCACCACCGGCGACCAGGTGACCAGGTACGTCTACGGGACCGCTACCGGGGGAGGCAGCCCGCTGATTCATCGCAACGACCTGCTCCGCGCGGAAATCTATCCCGACCCCGATGACACCACCGCACTGGGTAACGGCTCCGACGGGGTTTACGACCGCGTGGAATACGAGTATAATCGTCAGGGTGAGTTGGTCGAGATGACCGACCAGAACGGAACGGTGCATGAGTATGACTACGATCAACTCGGCCGCTTGACACAAGATCGGGTGACGACCGTGGGCTTGGGCATTGAGAATCGCGTGCTGCGGGTACAGCAGACATACGAGGTGCGGGGTATGTTGCAGACGGTTACCAATTACAGCAACGCCACTGTGGGCAGCGGTTGGGTGCTCAGCGAGGTGAAGTTCGTTTACAACGACTTCGGCCAACTGGAAACCGAGTACCAAGATCACGATGCGGTGGTCAACACGCAGGCCACGCCCAAGGTCGGGTACGGCTATGCCAACGGCTCGAACAACCACACCCGCCGGACTAAGATCACGTATCCCGACGGCCGCGAGTTAAACTTCAACTACGGCGACGGCGGCAGCGCGGCGGACAATCTTGGCCGCATTGTCGACCATCGCTGGGTAGACTACGGCCCGACGCCGGACGTCGACGCCGTGCGGATCGGCCACGGTTATGACCGGGCAGGCAACCGGCTGTGGCGCGAAGATATGGTGGCCGACGACAACAGCATCAATAAGGACGAACTATACGGCTACGACGGCTCGTATCGTCTAACCAAGCTGGAGCGGGGCGACGTGACGATCGGGGCAACGCCTTCGATCAGTTCCAAAAACTTCAAAGAGCAATGGACGCTCGACCCCACGGGCAACTGGACCGGCTACAAAACCGACGCCACCGCCCCGATCGGCGCCACCTGGGACCTCGAACAAACCCGTAGCCACAACAAGGCCAACGAGATAACAACCATCGGCGCCACCACCGGCGCCAATTGGGACGACCCGTCGCACGACCGGGCGGGCAATACGATCGAGACGCCGCACAGTCAAGGAGGTTTACGTCTCCGGCTCGCTGGAAGAAATCCGCCACTTCTACTACTCCGACCAGTGGCAGGTGCTCGAAGAGCGCGTGGAGGACGATTACTACGGCTCGGGCACCAGTTCTTCCTCTAATCCCCAATCCCCAATCCCTAATTCCCAATATGTCTGGGGCCTGCGTTACGTCGACGACCTAATTCTAAGACACCGCGACACCAGCGATCCGAAGAACGGCATACTAAACGAACGCCTCTACGCACTACAAGACGCCAACTGGAACGTAGTAGCCCTGGCCGAACCCGACGGCGACATCGTAGAACGCTTTATCTATGACGCCTACGGCAAAGCCACGCCATTGGACCCCGATTTCACGGCTTACTCCGGCACGGATTACGCCTGGCCCTACCTCTTCACCGGCCGCCGCCTAGACGAAGAAACCGGCCTAATGCACTACCGCAACCGCTACTACCACACGCGATTGGGACGGTTCATCAACCGCGATCCGATAGGGTATGAAGGAAACGAATGGAACCTGTATCAATATGTCCATGATCGCCCAGTACACATAATCGATCCCTATGGATTAGGACCGTTTGCGACGAGGATTAAAAGTATTAAAAGCGCTTTGGCGAATCACCAGAGGTATGTGGCTGCATGCGAAGCGAAGATGATGTATGACTTTATAGCAAACTGGGGAAGTATTCGCGGCTACCCGATGGCGGCTAGGTTAATAAATCGCTGGCTCGACAAGGTAGGTGGAACTCTCCTGCTAGAACCGGATGAAGTCAATAGCATAATTAAGGACGCAGGCGTCAAGGCCTCTCTCAATAAAAAAATAAAAGCACTTAAGCTCACTGGTGGAGGAGAGTTTAAGGCTCAACAATTCACGGGAATCACAGCCAATGATGGGACAGATTTATTTCATTCTCTGGGGTGGTTTAGAATTGTGCTTACTGGAAAGTACTGCGTTACTGGACGGACTGTTCAGTTTAAGGGCATGATTAGTATAGGTGACAGGTATGACTGGCAGAACCCCGGAGAGAAGTTCGTCATGCTCGCTGGCGACAAAATATTTGATAAGTACGCAACTTTGGTGGAAGACTTTAAAATGGCAACTGCTTTTGATATTATCGGCTCGGCATATCAAGAGAAAGAAGTCGAATTTGACATTAACGGGGGAGGGGGAGGGGGAGGTCGGTAGTAACCGGCCCCCTATGCGAGTTGATTTCACAAATTGTAATCGCAGGAGGTACGATGGTGACAAGACATCCCTACCCATTCTTTTTGTTTGCGATCATTCTTATTTGCCAATCCATTGCTTGTAGAACAAACAATAGGGTGCCTGATGGGAGACTGCAAGAGGTCAAACCAGGTCTATGGCAAACAAGTTTAGAGCCTGAAGGTGACGTGAGCATCCGTTGTATAGTTTTCCCCAAGTCGATACGTACACTAGAGGAATGGAAGAAGCAACGGGAACGCTGTGCCAAGTGGATCGCTGAAATCCGGGAGGGTTTGAGGTCGGCGTCAACAGAATCTATACGACAAATGTACGAAGAAGAGAAGACTCTGGTCACGTATGTGGGCGGATGGAAAGGCTGGTCGCAAGTCTTCGTGCGTCCGCTCATACTGGAACAACCCGGAAATCTTCGGACTGTGGTCATAGCCCATAACAAGCAGCGCGAAGTTGACATGGCGTTTCTCGTCGAAAATTCTACTGGTGAAATAACCCGCCGGCAGATTATCGAGCAGATCCATGACCTAACAAAGATACTTGACAAGATGAGCACCAGCCAATTCAAGCAACTTCCCTTCGAGAATATATCAATTTACAAGAAGAACGGAGCTTGGCAGTCGGCTGCGTTGCTCAAATTTACAGAGAACACGGTGTTTCTTCGGCAACATTGAGGGGAACAAACGCGGGCGAAAAACGGGACAATCCGGCAGTCCAACTCACGATCCGACGAATTGAACTGCCCTTCGTCTTAACAACCTAAACCCACAAGGCACTCGGCATCCACGCGACGCCGGGTGCCTTTTTTGTTTCTGATCGAACGGTGGCAACGGCACCGACGGGGTTTACGACCGCGTCGAATACGAGTATAATCGTCTGGGTGAGCGGATCTGGGTTAAGGATCAAAACGGCACGGTGCATGAGTATGACTACGATCAACTCGGCCGCTTGACGCAAGATCGGGTGACGGCCGTGGGCTTGGGCATCGAGAATCGCGTGCTGCGGGTACGGCAGACATACGAGGTGCGTGGCATGTTGCAGACGGTTACCAATTACAGCAACGCCACCGTGGGCAGCGGTTGGGTGCTCAGCGAGGTGAAGTTCGTTTATAACGATTTCGGCCAACTGGAAACCGAGTACCAAGATCACGATGCGGTGGTCAACGTGCAGACCACGCCCAAGGTCGGGTATAGTTATGCCAACGGCTCGAACAACCACGTCCGCCGGACCAAGCTCACGTATCCCAACGGCCGCGAGTTGAACTTCAACTACGGCGACGGCGGCAGCGCGGCGGATAATCTTGGCCGCGTGGCGGCGTTGATCGACGACGACGGCTCGACGCATCTGGCCGACTACGAGTATCTCGGCGCCGTCGGCGTTTCGAAAGTCGACCTGGCCCAACCCGACCTGAAACTCGACCTCGACCACGGCACGCCGCGGGCATACGCCGCGCTGGACGCCCTTGGCCGCATTGTCGATCATCGCTGGGTAGACTACGGCCCGACGCCGGACGTCGACGCCGTGCGGATCGGCCACGGTTATGACCGGGCAGGCAACCGGCTGTATCGTGAAGATTCTGTAGCCGCCGCAAACAGCGTAAATCTCGACGAACTGTACGATTACGACGGCGTTTACCAGCTTACCGATCTCGACCGAGGCAACTTGAACGCCAACAAGGACGGCCTGGTCGCCCAGACCAAGAACTTCGCCGAACAGTGGTCGCTCGACCCGACCGGCAATTGGAACGCCTTCAAGCAAGACACCGACGGCGATGACGATTGGGACCTCGATCAAACCCGTAGCCACAACAAGTCGAACGAACTTACGCAGATCGCCGGCAGCGGTGTGCATGTGTCTCACGATCGGGCCGGCAACATGAGAAAGATTCCGAAACCCGACGACTGGGCAGCGCACTACGATCTGACCTACGATGCCTGGAACCGGCTGGTCGAGGTCAACCACAACGGCGTGCTTGTCGCCGGTTACGAGTACGACGGGCTGAACCGCCGGACGCTGAAGGAGGTTTACATCTCCGGCTCGCTGGAAGAAGTGCGTTATTTCTATTACAGCGACCAGTGGCAGGTGCTCGAAGAGCGCGTGGAGGACAATTACTACGGCTCGAGCAGCAGCGCAGCCGGCACCCCCACCGTCGACATCCAATACGTCTGGGGCCTGCGTTACGTCGACGACCTTGTCTTGCGTGATCGCGACACCAGCGATCCGAAAAACGGCGTCCTGAACGAACGCCTCTACGCCCTACAAGACGCCAACTGGAACGTTTGATCCGAATTCTCGTCGAACGTATTTGCGACATGGACGGTGAAGATCGAACGATTAAGATCAGCATATCTGCGGCCGATGGATCGGAACAGTCGTCCGGCGTAAGACTCCAAATTATCGCCGATGCCCAGGAGTGGCAGAACAGACAAGTTACGTCGTTGTACTCTGCAGTCATTGCAAAACATACATGGCCGATGGGCATAGACATGGACACACTCTCTGCCTTTTTCATCGTTCATCACCTCGGTGGAAGTGTGAAAATTCATCGAGCCACGCCGATGGGGCCAGAATTCGAGGTGCTGCTAGGCTGCAATCTCCAAACAACGCAAGAGGTTGGACTTGATGCTGATTGGTTTGACGAAGTGTTTAGTAATCTCGAACAGTGGGATGAGTTACCGATGTCTTAGGGCGTTCCAACAAAGCCGATGTCAGTTGGACCAATCACACTGTTTTGTACAGGTATGCATCCTGAAAACGTGAAGATTGGGCTGATTGAAGCATTAATTAAATGCGAAAGCCGGGGCGAAGAGCCGGTAAGTTGCAGACCACCTACCGACGCTACGTACGTTGGCAGTAAATTTGGCAGTAAATGAGTGGAAAACGAGGGGAAATAGGGGAAATTTTGGACCAGTTTTTTCCGGGCCGGCACGCCACTAAACCATTACCACACAACGAGATACTGCGACGCCGTCGTTCTCGCCAATTGAGCTACGGGGACGCAAGTGTATAAATGCCTCAAGTAGTTTACCAACCGGCAGCGGCGGAGAGAAGGGGGAAGACGAAAGGGGGAAGAGGGAAGGGGGAAGGGTGAGGAGGGAGAGGGTGGAATTTCGTTTGGCGGCCTGGTTCACCCGGCGCGGAAGATTGATAGCTGCTTTATTGGGATGAGTCGGACTGTTCCGTCGGTTCTTCCGCCGGCTCTTCCGCCGGCGTCTTGTGCGGAGGAGGCGGGCCGACCGGCTCGCCGGTTACCAGCGAGCGAACCAACGCGAACAACACGTCGTAGCGCAGCAATACGTCGGCATCCGGTTCGGCGGTCCAGGTGAAGCCCATGTTGGCGTCGTTAAACAGCGAGCCGAAGCCGACGGCCGTCACGGCGCCTTTGCCGTAGGTAGTTACTGCAGCTACCGGGCGGGCGCCCAACTGTGCCACCGGCCGACCGCCTGCGACCTCGTAGGCCGACTCGACCGGCACCAACGGCCAGTCCACACCCAACGAGAGTTGCCCTTGCCACTCCTGGTTGCGCAGCACCGAAAGCTTAAACGGCCAGAGCAGGCTGTCGGCGGTCGAGCCTTCGTTATCCGGCGAGTCGATCACCAGCAGTTTGCCGCCGTTTTCGACGTACTCGATCAACCGCTCGCGGAACCGGCGACTTACCGACCTGCTCGGGCAGATCACCACGAGCACCTCGCCGCAAAAGGCGTCCGGGCCGCTGCGCCGCGTGGTAAAATAGCCCAGCCTTGATATCCATTGTTCCAACAGGCCGAAGCTCGTACCGTCCTGCTCGTCCTCGATGTAAGCGCCCTTCGAGAGCGGCGCCGCCGAGGTGGTCCGGTCGATGACTGCCCGGACCATGGGCCGAACCGGTCGCAGCGGCGGCATGGTCCAACGGTGCACCGCCGCCGTGGCCATACCTCCAATTACACAGCCGCACATGACGGCGGCAAGCAGCAGCAGCCAAGTGTCTTTCCGGCGACGCACCAGCCACAATCCGGCGGCCAGCGGTATCAGACCGAGCACAAGCAGTACGCCGCGAGGATCGAACACTCCACTGCGGCGGTTAAGCCAGTCGATCATGCCGAGCATCAGTTCCGCCTTGCCGGGCTGGAACGTGCAGAAGTTTGAAAATATGGTCGAATCGGTAAACGCCAGCACGCGGCCTTTCCCAGACCGCATCGACCAGAGTTGCACGAATGCACCGTATCGCATATCCGGGTGATGATGCGGCACGGGAAAGTAGTTATCCGTGTGATAGTCGGGCATCAGGCTCCACAGGCCGGTTCCCAGCATCGCCGCGCGACCTCGGCTGCGGCCCGGATCGATCGAGCAGGAAACGGCGAAATCCATCGGCGGCAGATGCTGCACGATCTGGTGCGGCACGCGCGGCGGGACGTATAACTGCTCGTAAGGTTTCTCGACACCGAACAACAAATCGTGGCGAAAGGTAAAGCCAAGGGGTCGGGTGATGTCGTTCAGGAAACTGCTGGACTTATCGAAGTTGGTGTGCTCGCCGACTAGCAGCAATCCGCCGCCTTGCCGGACGAATCGCAGCACCGCGTTGATTTCATTTTTGCCGTATCGTGCGGTGGGCGTTTTTATCACCAGCACGTCGCAGCGGTTGAGCGTCTCGTCGGAGATTTTATCCGACTCCAGCAGCCGCGACATATCGAAGAATTTTGACAGGTAATCGTACAGCGCCGCGTAGTTGTAGCCCGAGTCGTGGCCGAACCATTTTGTGTCGTAGGGTTTGGTTGTCGGTTCCCAGGTGGAGTGGCGCTCGACAACCATAACGCGGCCTTCCTTGCGTCGTCCGACCGGGTCCCAATTGATCGCTACGGTAAAGACGACAGCCGCCAGCAGCACCAAACCGACACCGGCGAGGGTGTCCCCAACTACAAAGCCGCGACCGTTGGTCGCGCCCCACCATGTCAAATTACCGGCGGTATTGGCGCGACCAGCGGTCGCGGCTTTATGGCACGGTTCATCGGTAGGTGTGCGCACGAATCGCCACGCCAACAACACCGGTCCGAGCAACAGCAACAGGTGAACCCACGGCGACCAGAACTGGTTCATTACATGCAGCGGCATAACGTCGTCCCAACAAAGCACCCGGTGACGGAACAGCGCAATGAGCACGCCGGCACGAATCGGCAGCCATACCACGACGATGATCGTAAGCGACCGCAGCGCACCGATCCACGCCTTCCATCGCACACCCTCGGGCAACCGCGAGCGGGCCATAAGCCCTAACAGAACCAAGGAACCGACGTAGAAACACAGCGTGGGCGGATCCAGCAGAAGTTCCCAGGTCGCCGCCAGTCGATACACCTGGCGCATCGAGTGCATCACTATGGCCGGTCCGTCGGCCACAGCGTCGATACCCAGCAGTCGGGCAACACCGGTGAGCATTTGCAGGAGCGGCTGTGGCAGATCGTGGCAGCGTGAGGTGGCGGTGGTGTAAATCGCCATTGCCGCCGCCTGGGCCAACAGGACCAGCCCGCCGGCAACTGCGGCCCGGCCAAGGGGTTTCGGCCAACGGAGTGGGATCGGCAGTAAATCCAGAATCAATCCGGCGGCGATCAACAGCGGCGCCGCGCACAGCGGCCACGGTGCAAAGAGCACCACCGGCACGAGGAGTGCAATGACGATCAAGCTGTCGCGCCGGCCCGGCAGCCGCTCCATACGACCACCCAGCAACAAAGTGCCGGCCGCAATCGCCGCCGTCCATGCCGTGTAGTTGGGTGGGTAGTAGTACCCCAGACCCAACAGCCACGAGACGGCCAACAGCGCCACTCCGATCCACGCTCGTATCATGTGTAAATCCTGCGAGTCAATTGGTGGTGTTCGGGAATTAAAATCCATAAAGCCGCGACCAGTGGTCGCGCCCCATCTTGTTAAACTACCGGTGGCATTGGCGCGACCACCGGTCGCGGCTTTATGGTTGAAGTTTCGGCGGCGCCCATGCCGGCCGGTCTGTTACTTTCCCGAGCAGCCAACGCCAGAAGTTGACGTTCTCCTGCATCTTGTAGTCGGCCGATTCGAGGTTCTTGTTCATCGCAAAGCACGTATCGCCGATTACCGTTACGGAGCCGCCGCCGATCCGACGGCTGATGACAAACGGCCGCTGAGTCTTGTCATCCGCCCACAACATCAGTTGTTCGGCGTTCGGCTCGCCGCATTCGATCTCCCAAGCCGCATAGGTTTGCATGTACCCACGGCTATCGTCGGTGTCGACGTATGTTTGGCGGAATGCGCCGAGTCCGAGCGGTTCGGCCTCCTTGGTCTCATCGGTCGGCGGAACGTTCATCGGCGGTATGTAGAAGCCGAACTCCGCCAGAAGCCGCCGGCTGGACGCAGACTCTTCCGATCCGACCATGACGATAAACGCTCCGCCGTCCTCTACAAACTTTCGGACGACCGCTCGCTCGTCGGGTGAGAACGGCCGGGCCGGTGCGATCGAGATCAACGAGCCCGCCCGCTCCAAACGCTCGGTGGTCAACTCGGGCAACAGGAGCGGCAGGTAGCCGTTGCGCATCAGCGTGCGCGCCAACCCGGCGATGCCGTCGTCGCGCCACGCCTCGCTGCCAAATGCCTCAATGTGCGAGGCGTCGATATAGGCCAGGTTGTATTTTGTTTTACGTGTGCCACGGGCATATTGCCCGTGTTTTCGCAAGGGCACGGCCGACACGGCCGTGGCACCATCCGGTAAGACGCGGCTTGCATGGCGCCCGGTCGCCTGGCAGCAGACAAACGAGACGGCCAGCACCACGGCGGCGGCGATTGTCCGCATCGGTTGTGCCCGCCAGGAGAGAATCGCTACAAGTGCGACAATGGCCAGCAGTCCCAGCAGCCCTCGCCACCACGTCTGCGGAGAGCACGATTTGTTGGCAAGGTATCCAAGCAGCCGACCGGTAAACATATATGAACCGGCGATCATGTCGTTGTGCAGACAGGAGGCGTCGCCGGTGACGACGATTCGCCCACGGCCGAAGCGCTGTTCGGCAGCCAGCACCAGGTCGCCCAGCTTTTCGCCCGGCGTATACTCCGCAACCCAGCCGGCAGTCGCGTCGCTGCCCGGATCGCTGAACGCCCAACGTCCGACCAGCAACGGCGCGGCCGGCAGGTGTGTGCGGATCGACGAACCGGAGATCAAGGCAAAGCGGTTGCGCAGGCTCCCCAGACCGGCGGTTGCCGGATGCGAGAGCAACTCGCACGCACCTTCCCAGTTGTTCGTTTTCGAGACGGCCACGTCGTTGCGGACTTGCATGGCGGTCGGCCGGAGCACCTCGTTAAAGCTGCTGCTGAAATTCCCGTCAACTTCAACGGCTCTCGGTCCGGCAGCCAGCAGCAGCGACCCGCCGTTGCGGACGAACCGCCAAACACGCTCCAGCCGGTCCGCAGGCCACGGCCGGTTCGGATGCAGCAGCAGCAACACGTCGGCCTGGGCAAGGTCTTGCTCGGAGAGTTCGTCCGAGGCGACGAACCGCCCGCCGAGACTCTTGACCAGTGCCGGCAACATGCCGTAGGTGCCGGAAGACTCGCCGTCGTGCTCCGGCTTGAGCCAGTCGAGGTAACCTTGCTCGTAGGCGACTATCGTCTTGCCGCTAAGGTCGGATCGGCTCGGGGCGAGCACCACTGCAAGCGGCACTGCGACGGCAAGCAACACCGGGGCGAAATGCAGCATGGCGTCGATCGTAAATTCACGGCCTGTAATCTCTTCCTCGTCCTCTTCCTTGGTTTCCTCCTCCGGCTCCGGTTCAACCACCGGTAGCCAGTCCGCCCAGCGGAACATCACCGCGACAATCGTCGCCTGCACGATCCCGGCCAGCACGGGCAGATTCCACGGCAGCAGCGTGCGCACTGCGTTGCTTAATGCCCAAGCCCCAAGTTGCTCTTTATCGCTTTGCAGCGGCAGGACCACCTCGGGCAGCGCGGCGGCCAGCTTGCACGAGAACGCCAGTACAATCAGGTAGAGCATCTGTCCGAGCAGGATCGCCACGGCGGCGTATATCGCCCGACCACGTCGCGGTGCAGCGGTGCATATCAACCAACCGGCCGCCAAGGCCGCCGTCAGAACCAGGAAGTCGATGCCGGCCATTGTGGCGCCGATCCATAGCGGCTCGCCTGTGATCATGCCAGCCGCGTAGCCCATCGCCCGACCGATTGCATTTGCCGCAAGCCAAACCACCGGTATCGAGCCATACGCCAGCCGGAAGATGCCCAGCACGGTAACGGCCGTCGCCGTAATGAGGGCCACCCGGCCGTTAAGTCCTGTTTGCAGGTGCGCCAACGCCGCCAGGACCACGGCTACCGCCAGTATATTGACCACCGGCACGTTCGATGCGGTCATGATTGCGGCCGCCGGCACGGCGACTGCGAGTACGATCCACCTGCCGATTGGCGGCCTCCCCGTCGGCCATGCCGCCACAACGGCCGTAATCATGGCGAGCCAGGTCGCCGCGTGGCGGAAGGAATGTGCCATCAGCCCGGCCGAGTCGGCGGCAAGCCACGCCGCGGCCATGCCGGCCAGCAGCGTCACAATCGCCCTGGCCGGTACTACGGTGTGCTCTTCGTCGTATAATGCATCGGTCAGCATGGTGTTATCAAGGTTATTCGGCAAAAGGGGGCGTTATTGTTTAGCCGCCGCGTCCTCGCGGCGTTAATAACGTTTAGCCGCCGCGTCCTCGCGGCGTTGTCAACTATAATCACGGTTCATACGGTTCCACAAATGACCACCGCTGGCGCGGCAACCCTTCCTTGATCGGGTTTTCCTCAACATAGCGAATACAATTACGCATCTCGTTTGGTGTATTCAGATACACAAACCATCCGCTCTTTGCCCAGGGTGTTGGTACTCGGCCGTCCGGACGTTGGTATTTTTCCATCGGGTGCAGCCTTTCGATACTCAACCGTTGTGTGCCTGCTCGCTTGAGATATCCTGCAATATATTCGGCCTTACTCTGATATCGACCGGTTGCCAAATGGACGTGATCCGGCATGATTACACAGGCGTAAACATTCAAACTCAACTCTGCAATGCTTTTAGCAAATCCCCTTCCGACCGCACGGGCTTGTACACCGGTAAATCGAACAGGTGGATATTTAAGCCGTTGCTTTGCTTTGAGCCGTTTTGTATGATCGTGTTCGCGATGTGCCAGCGAGTGTCGTGTGTCGACCTTGGTCGCCCGGCCAAATTGCCGAAGATGCTTGGCCCAGACTTCTGAGGACCACGATCCACGTGGATCATTAGGCAGCCAAAACCCGTATGCACCGATAATGATATGATAGCCGATAACCATGTGGTGATTGTATGATTCACAGTCGATTGACACAAGAACGTTATCAACGCCGCGAGGACGCGGCGGCTAAACGTTACAAACGCCACGTGGACGCGGCGGCTAAACTGGTTATCATTGCGGTCATCGTACTGACTGGCGTGGGATTGTGGAAGACATCCGACAAACGCGGGCAAAAACTGCTCGCCGTCGTGCGGCATTGCACCGCCGTAATGGGAACCGATTGCTCGATTGCCGCAACTGTTGAACCCGGCCGCCGAGCATATGCCGAAAAATTCCTGCGCCGGGCCGAAGCCGCACTACGCAACGCCGAGGCACTACTGAGCACCTGGCTGGACGACTCGGAGCTTGGCCGGTTCAACGCGGCGGCGGCCGACCGACACGTGCCGCTACCGGCGGAAAGCCTGCACGTGCTGCACACCGCACACGATGCCTTCATGCAGACCAACGGTGCGTTCGACGTTACCTGCCGTCCGATTATCGAGCTGTGGCGCACGGCGCCGCGGCGCGGCGCCGTGCCGACCCGGGCCGAGTTGGATCGGGCCAGGACCGAGTCCAATTGGGATTTGATCCGACTTACCGACTCCGGCGCAGTAAAGCTTGCCGACACGGTCCGCGTCGATTTGGGTGGGATCGCCAAGGGATACGCCATCGAGCAGGCCGCCGACGTGCTGCGACGTGCGGAACTTGCCGGCGGGCTGGTCGAGGTCGGCGGCGACATAGTCTGCTTCGGCCGGCCGCCGTCGGGCGAAAGCTGGAAAGTGGACATAAAGGATCCATTCGATGCCGGTCGCCTTGCCCGACTGCGTTTACCTAACGGCGGTGCGGTTTGCACCAGCGGCAACTACGCACGGTTCAGCCAACTCGCCGGCCGACGCTACAGCCATATCATCGACCCGCGGACCGGGCAGCCGGCCGATGTGACACACTCGGCAACGGTAGTAGCCGCCGATGCGGTGACTGCCGACATTTGGGCGACCGCGCTTAGCGTGTTGGGACCGGCAGGATTCGATCTGATGCCGCACGGCGTAGAAGCCATGACGGTTACAGGCACGAAGGACGATCCGAAAATCCACTGCACGCCGGGGTTTCGCCGGTTGATGAAAAAGCCGACTATGACAACGATAAGTACACCACGGAGGTACGAAGAAGAATGAAGAGAGAAGAATGAAGAGAGAAAAGGGAAGAGAGAAAAGGGAAGAGAGAGAAACTATTGGCAACACTTCTCTCTTCTCTTTTCACTCCTCTCTCCTCTCCGTGTATTCCGTGACTCCGTGGTGTGTTTGTTTTGGATTGACTATCCACGCCACTCCGTCCGATCGACGGTCGTCTTGAAATCTGCCTCGATCCACTCGGGCAGTTCCTCGTCTGCCACGGCGGCAAGGTCCTTTGCGGTCGGCTTGCCCACGTCGATGATGATCCCCTGTGGGCATTTCGCCCGGGCTGCTGCAAAGTGGTCGTCCGACTGGTAACGGTCGTAGTCGATCACCGGCAGGTTGCCGCTCATCGAGATTAACTCTGCCTTGCGAACACACGCCTGGCAGCCGATGCACCCAACTTCGCAAACTTTCTTTACGTCGGATCCCATGTCCAGGTTGGAGCAGGCGATGACCACCATCCGTTCGGCCTTGAACGGGACCATGGTGATGATATTGCGAGGGCAGACCTCCGCACAGGCCTTGCAGCCGATGCACTTGTGGTAATCGACCGTGGCCAGGCCGCGGACGATGTGTATGGCGTCGTAGTTGCACACCCTGACACAATCGCCCAATCCCAAGCACCCGAAGGTGCAACCCTGCACGCCGGAAACCAGGTTGGCCGCCGCACAGGTCTGCTCGCCATGGTACGGTGCGCGCTGCAATCGCTGATCCTCGTCGGCCGCGCAGCAGACGACCGCCCGATACGGCAGGCTTTCACCAATCGCCACGCCCATGAGTTCCGCCAGGTGGTTTGCGCAATCGGCCCCGCCTGGTGCGCACAGATCGACACTGGCCCGGCCGGCGGCCACCGCTTCGGCGTATTCCGAGCAGCCGACGAACCCACACCCGCCGCAGTTGGCGCCCGGCAGTGCGTCGATGATCGCCTCGACCTTCGGATCGACGTGGACGTGGAACGCTACGTTCGCCCAGCCCAGCACGTACGCCATGGCGATCGCCAGCAGCGTTAGTGTAACGGCGGCAAGGGTTATGGTGACGGTGGTGAGCATGGGGGGAAGGGATTAGAGATTAGGGATTAGGGATTAGGGATTAGGGGCTAGTGCTTTGTCAATTTTTAATTTTAGGGTACAGGGACTTCAGTTTGTGTCTGGCATTTTCGATAGTGAATTGCCAGTCGACTCCTCTTTGCTTATCGTTGCTGTCTGTCGCCCAGGCATCTGTTTCCTCTCGAAGCAT
>DAOWNK010000057.1 GCA_030642635.1 Pirellulales bacterium | reverse complement strand
GTCCCCAAGCAGGTCTATTGCACCGGCGGGCGGCTCAACACCGAAGGTGCGGCCGATACGCCCGACACGCAGATCGCTACGTTTACCTACGACAACGACCTGGTCGTAACCTTGGAACTGACGCTCTACACGCCGTACATGCTCAAGATCGACGGCAAAGTCCGCAACACCGACATGTTCCCATACTGGCCGCAGACTGCCACCCGAATCGACATCTACGGTGAGAAGGGCCTGATGAACGTCGGGCGGATGGGCGGCGGGTGGCAGGTCTTCGTGCGGACAAAAGACCGCAAGCCGGTTGTCAAGGACCAGATGTTCGGTCGATTCCCAGACCATGAGCACCAGGAAAACTTCATCCAGTGCATCCGCAGCCGCGAGAAGCCAAACGCCGATATCGAAATCGGGCATCGCAGCCATATCACACTGCACTACGCAACGATGAGCTACCGCACCGGCGGACAAAGACTCGTGGTCGATCCGAAGACCCAGCACGTCGACAACGCCGAGGCCATGAAACTCTTCAAACGCGAGTACCGCAAGCCGTGGGTGGTTCAGGAGAAAGTGTAGGGTTAGGGGTCAGGAGCTAAGGGTTAGGGTCAGTACCGTTGAATTAGTGATGATATCAATGAAGATCAAGTGGCACCGGCGTCTCGCCGGTGAGACACAAGTATTGGCGTTGTCACGAGTTCCCTTACACCGGCGAGACGCCGGTGCCACTGTGTTACTACCAATTCCGCCAAATTCGACCCCAGTCTCCAACCCCCAGCCACTACCTCCGCAATCCCTTCCGATACTGCCCCGGCGTTTGGCCGGTGAATTGGCTGAACACTCGTGACAGGTGCTGCACGTACTTGAATCCGGCCCGCCGGGCAATCCGCTTGACCGGCAAGTCGGTGCCCAGCAGCAATTCCTTGACGCGCTCGATTTGCACACGCTGAATCTCCTGGTAGATCGTCCGGCCCAATACCCGCTTCATCCGAGGCTCCAGGGCGGCGCACGAGAGGTCTACGTGTTTCAGCACGTCGCCGACACTGATCCGCCGGCAAGCGTTTTCACGAATGAAACTCACCGCCCGGACCACGTCAAGGTCGTCGGTGGCCAGCACGTCGGTCGATTGCCGGGTAACGATGTTGCGAGGCGGGACCGATATCGGCCCCTCGGGCGCAGGTTGGCCGTCCATCATCTTGTCCAGCAGTGCGGCCGCCTCGTAACCGATCCGATCCGAGTAAACGTCGATGCTGGTCAACGGCGGGATGGACAACCCGCACAGATACTCGTCGTTGTCCACGCCGATCACGGCCACCTGGTCGGGCACCTTCACGGCGGCACGGCGGCAGGCGTCGAGCACCTGCATACCGCGATCGTCGTTGCTTGCCATCACTCCGGCCGGCTTCGGGAGCTGCTCGATCCACTGCGCGATCTGCTCTTGCTCCTTTTCCCAGGCGTCGCGCTTGCGCGGCGCGCGGCGCGCCTTGAACACATCGCAGTGGAACCCGGCCGCTTCGACAAGCTGCTCGAAGCAGTCCAGACGTTCGTCCATGCAGTGTTGTACGCCGCGAGTCCACCCGCAGAAGCCGAAGTGTCGGAAGCCGCGCTCCAATAAATGATCGGCGGCCAGTTGCGCCAACTCGCGGTTGTCCACACCGATAAGCGGTATGGCCAACTCGGGTATCATGCCGCGCAGGTCTACCGAGGGCAGGCCGGTCTGCAGCACGGCGTCGGCCATTCGCCGGTCACCGATCCGCACTAGAATCCCGTCGCCCTTCCAGTTCTTCAACCACTCCGGCGGCGGATCGTCCAGCCCGTGCGGCTGGAAGTACGTCAGCCACTGGCCGTGTTCCCGATTGTAGCGTGCCGCGCCGCGCACCAGCCCCCGCCCGTACGCCCGGGATGTTTCGATCAGCAGTGCTACGGACCGCATTTTGTGCATGGGAGTTCGGGGCAATACCGTTGAATTAAGGGACAGAATTGGCATCAACACAGTGGCACCGGCGTCCCGCCGGTGTGACGCAACTCGAAGTGATACATAGTATTTATGCACCACCGGCGGGACGCCGGTGCCACTGTATTTTCCTTGATATTACCACTAATTCAACGGTATAGGGGCTAGGGGCTGGAGGATTACAGTATTTCCCTGGCCCTCAACATAGTGCAATTTCCGCCCCGGTACAAGCATATTTTCATGCCCGGTGGCGGCAACGCGAGCTAAACGAATGTATAAAAAGTGTAGCAGATTATATACAGTTTTTGCTTGTTATTCCGATAGCCGCAATTATGATAAAGGTAGTTCACCGGTTGGAGGTTCAAAAACCGTATTAGGGCTTCCGACCAATTCACCCCGTTTCTCGAAAGGAGAACACCGATGAACTCACGTATTGCTACCTGTTTTATTGTTGTGGTGGCCTGCATGGCATGTCCTGTTCATGCGGAGACACTACCGGTTACCGACAACAGCTTGGTGCTGTGGTTGAAGGCCGATGCGGGGGTAACTGTCACGGGCGGCAGAGTATCGCAGTGGGACGATCAACTGGTCGGCGACAATACATCGTCCAACGATGCAGCGCAGACCAACGCCACTTATCGTCCCACGGTGTTCGCCAACGCTTCGCCCAACGGTTTGTTGCCCATGATGCGCTTCGACAAGGGACCGTATCTCGCGATTGCAGACGCCGACGATCTCGACCCGGACGCCGGCGGCTTCACCATCTTTATCGCCGGCAAGGCAAGCCATTCGGATGCGGATTCGAGAGGATGGCTTAACAAGCAAGGGAGTGGTGGTTCTTCGGACGATGGCTACTCGATTTGGAGCACCATAAACGCCAACGAGATGAACGGCCGTGTCGCGGGTGTGGGAGGCGCTCCGGAGAACAAGGGTTCGCAGAGCCATGCCCGTTCGAGCGACTTCGGCGTCCTCACGATGCAACTTACCGGGAGCGAGATTTTCGGCTTCCTCGATGGCAGCAGCACCGGCTGGACAGATGGTGGTAATGGCCCAACGGACAACGACTACACTGGCTCCGTTAGCAACAGCACCGCCTTGGAGATCGGCAGGGGGGGCTACGACAACACACTCCCCCTCTCAGGTGACATTGGTGAGATCATCATCTACAAGTCGGAACTCAATGGGACAGACCGAGGAAAGGTGGAAAGCTATCTGAACGACAAGTGGGTGGTGCCGGAGCCGACGAGCCTGGCCCTGCTGACAATCGGATCGCTTGCCGTCGTTTTTGTCTCTTGGATGCGGCGCCGCCGGCGTAAGGTATAAGTGAGATGCAATCTCGACCGTTTTGGATGCTGTGCATCGTGCTGGCGGCAGTAGGTGCGTGGTCCGGCTGCGGGTCCGGCGATTCGCTGGGCCGGTCGGCCGTATCGGGCAGGATTACGTTTGACGGCGAGCCGGTGGAACACGGTTCAATCCAGTTCAGCCCACACGGTGGGCAAGGCGCCGTGGGCAGCGGCGCCTTGATCGCCGACGGCAAGTACGCCATACCTGCTGCCAAGGGCTTGCCGCCGGGAAAGTACCTGGTGCGGATATTTTCCGTCGAGAGGAGTGCGGTCGACAGGCCGGCCGAACCGCCCGGCCCTGTCGTCCCGCCGCCGGCCAAGCAGCAGATCCCCGCACAGTACAACGTGCAAAGCCAGCTTATCGTAGAAGTAACCGCCGACGGCACGAACCGGTTCGATTTCGATATGCAAACAAAGTAGGGTGCGTGAAACGCACCAATGTACTTTGCGATTATCGATACATGGTGCGTTGCACGCACCCTACTGGATACTATGGACAGATGAATTTAACATTCAAAATCCGAAATCTGAAATCCAGAGGCTTTATACTCGTAGAACTTTTGGTTGTAATCGCAATCATCGGTATCTTGATCGCGCTGCTGCTGCCGGCAGTGCAAGCCGCTCGCGAGGCCGCCCGAAGAATGCAGTGCGCCAATAACCTCAAGCAGATCGGCCTGGCGCTGCACGGCTATCACACCACGCACAACTTACTGCCGGTTGGTGCCTACGATTGCTGCTGGGGGACATGGCCGGTCGCACTGCTGCCGTACATCGAGCACCAGACACTTTATGATGATTGGGTGCCCGGATTGATTTATTCGGACGCAACAAACCAAGCCGTAACTACAAAGCGGATTGCCGTCTACACCTGCCCGAGCGATCAGCCGAGCACACCCTTGTGGGGCATAACCGCGCACAATTACGTCGGCAACTTCGGCAACACCGGCCATGTTTGGCGTACGTACGACGACGGAAACGTCGTGGACGAGTTAAACGGCGTCAAATTCCACGGGGCGCCGTTTATGATCATCAGCGCAGCCGATAGCCGTTCCAGGGCGGTCGGGTTCGAGGAAATCAGCGACGGGCTGAGCAACACGCTGATGGTATCCGAGACCGTTCAAGGTCACGGCGGCGGCGATCTGCGCGGCTTCACCTGGTGGGGCCATGCGACGTATTTCCACGGCTCGCTCACACCCAATACCTCTCAGCCCGATGCCATGCTTCGGGACTGGTACTGCGACAACAACGGTCGCAACCCGCCGTGCACCTGGACCAGCGACGGCGAGCAACCGCCGATGCAGATGGCCGCCCGCAGCCGGCATCCCGGCGGCGTACATGCCGTGTTGTGCGACGGCTCTGTGCAATTCTTCTCCGACGGCATCACGCTAGACACGTGGAACCGCCTGACCACCACACAGGGCGGAGAAATAGTCGGGCAATTCTGAATTGCAGCAAAAGCAAACGTAGGCCGCGTAACCCAAGTTCACCCAATCACACGTCGCAGAGTTTTACAGCCTCGCGCAGTCCCTGCACCGGATCGCGTGTGGGGATGAACTCCTGGGCAACGTAGCCGTTGAAGCCCGTCTTGACGATCTCGCGCATGATCGGCGGGTAGTTGAGCTCCTGGGTGTCGTCCAGTTCGTTGCGCCCCGGCACGCCGGCCGTGTGATAGTGGCCGATGTAGTCTTTCCACTTTCTGATTCGGGTGATAATGTCGCCCTGCATGATCTGCACGTGGTAGATATCGAACAGCATGGTCATACGCGGCGATGAGATGCGCCGGCAGACCTCGCCGACCCATTCGACCGAATCGCCCATGTAGCCCGGGTGCCCCTTCATCTTGACGTCCACGCGGCTGTTGAGCACTTCCATGCAGAGGTTTACCTTCTTTTTCTCGGCATAGCCGATCACCTTTTTCAAGCCCGTTACGGTGTTCTCCAACCCAACGTCGTCTGAAATCCCGTTGCGGAATCCGGAGAAGGTAATCACCGACGGGAAACCGGCCTCCGCGCAGGCGTCCACGGCCGTCTTGATCTTGTCGATGCACATCCGGTGGTTCTTTTTATCGTTAAAACCCTCGACAAACCCATGGCTGGCGGCCAAGGCGCAGATCAGGCCGTGCTTTTTCAGCACGTGCCAGTACTTCGGATCGACCAGTTCGATCGACTTCACGCCCATGTCGGCACACGCCCGGGCCAACTCTTCCAGCGTCATCGGCTTGACCGACCACTCGCCCAAAAAGCACCAGTCGCACACCGACTGGTTGATCCGTCCGTTGGTAACAGCACGTTTAATTGTGGTCGTCGTTTTTCTTCCCCGACGCGGTGCCGCCAGGCCGGCTGTGGGCACGGCGGCGGCAGCCGCCACGGCACCGGCCGCACCTTGCAGCAATCGGCGGCGTGTAAGCCGGGTAGGTCTGTTGTGATCGTTGTCTGTCTTCATCGTTTGGAACCCTTTCTTGGTAGTTTTTTATGTATTTAAGCGAGCCGCGGGGTTTATCCCCGCGCCAGTGCAGCGCCGGGATAAACCCGGCGGCTCGCTGTCAACGCGCCGTGCAAGCACGACGGCTAAATACCAACTTTACCCGCAATGTATGCGAAATGCAAGTTATCGACCTATGTGGCCTTGACGGATTTCAACGGCCGGCCGTATACTCGTTTGTGGGATGGATATCCCCTATTTCTAACCATATAATAATGCAGGCGTGAAATTATGAAAAGCGAGCGTCGTCACGAACTGGAAAAAAACGAACTGGCCGATTGGCTGGCCGATCTGATAAATACGATCAAACCGTACCAAAATGCGATCCTGGCGGTGCTGATTTTGGCTGTAGCTACGGTCGGGGGGTACGCCTGGTGGGGCCGACAATCGGCGGCGAAAACGGCCGACGGCTGGGACCAATTCTACGCAGCCTTCTCGCAAGGCGGCACGGCCGATTTCGATCAAATCGCCGAGAAATACCCGAACACGCACCTGGGACACTGGGCCGCCGTGATCGCCGGCGATCTGCACCTGAACATCGGCTGCAAGTTGTTGTGTATCAACAAGGCCAACGCCAACCAGGAACTCCGACACGCGGTGGATCACTACACAACCGTCCGCCGTCAGAGCCGTCGGGAAATGCTGCTGGAACGCGCCACATACGGCCTGGCCCGCGCGTTGGAATCGCAAGGCGACCTGGACCAGGCGATCCGGCGATACGAGGATACCGCTCGCACGTGGCCGGACGGGGCGTATGCGGCTGCCGCCCGGCGGCGAGCGGACGAACTGAAACTACAAACCACCAAGCAATGGTACGATCGGTTCGCCAAGTTCGACCCGAAGCCGGAATATACCGACGAGCCTGGTATGCCCGGCAAGTACCCATCGTTCGATCTGGATTCGCTGCCGGAAGACGGACCGATCTTTCAGCCCGGCATGATGATGGACCTGGAAGAAAAGAGCACCGACGGAAACGAATAAATAAGCTATTGCAAATTGACCAAGCGCTGCCATGTCACCCCAGCAGCTTTCCTCCGAGCCGGTTGAGTTAATAGTCGCGCCGGAGGAGTCGGGCCGGCGGCTCGATGCGTTCCTGGCTCGTCACTTCACCGGTTACAGCCGCGTTCACCTGCGACGGGTAATCACCGCCGGCGGGGTAAAGATCGACCGCCGGGGCGGCAAGCCGGCGTATCGGCTGAAGCCCGGGCAGCGGGTCGAGATCGTACTGCCGGAAATCCCACGCGAGGCGCCCACGCCGGAAAACATCCCGCTGGATATTATCTACGAAGACAACCACCTGGCAGTCGTCAACAAGCCGCCGGGCATGGTCGTGCACCCGGCGCGGGGGAATTGGTCCGGCACGCTGGCCGGTGCGCTGCAGTACCGTTTCGGCCGGAACCTGAGCGCCGCCGCCGGACCGTTGCGGCCCGGTATCGTTCATCGCCTGGACCGCGACACAAGCGGTGCGATTCTGGTCGCGCTGAGCGATCTCTCACACGCCAAACTGGCCGCACAGTTTGCCGACCGATCGGTCGAAAAAGAGTATTTCGCACTTGTGGTCGGTTGTCTCGACCGCGACCGCGATCTGATCGACGAGCCGATCGGCGTTCACCCAAAAGTCCGACAGCAGATGGCGATCCGTCGCAGCGACCCCCGGGCGCGCTCGGCTCGGACGTTTTACGAGGTCGCGGAGCGGTTCGACGGTTTCGCGGCGGTAAAGGTCGCATTGATGACAGGCCGCACGCACCAGATTCGCGTGCACTTGAACCACGTCGGCGCTGCGGTGCTGTGCGATCGCCGGTACGGCGGCCGTTCGAGAATCACCCGCGGCGAGATACGTCGCGACCCGACGGACGAACTCGTGCTGCTGGCTCGCCAGGCGTTACACGCCCGGCGGCTGAAATTCATACATCCGACAACTCTCCGGCCGATGGAGGTCGAGGCGCCGTTGCCCGATGACATGGCAACCGTGCTGGCGGAACTGCGCGAGTATCGCGGCGTTTGAGAAGTTCCGGCGTTTGATGTTTTGTCTAATTTAGCCGGCGAACTTGTTCGCCGCGTGTGGCAAAATAGATGTGGCGGTGCAAAGACGAAAGCGGCTATTCCACACGCTCGAAACCAAACTCGCCGTCGACGAAGTCGATCTTCACGCGGCTGCCTTCGGTAAACTCGCGATTGAGCAACTCGACGGCCAGCGGATTTTGGATTTGCTGCTGGATCACTCGTTTCAGCGGCCGGGCGCCGAACGTCGGGTCGTAACCCCGTCGGGAAATCTCGTCCAGCGCCGCGGTAGTGACTTCCAACTCGATGCCGTGTTCCGAAAGTTGCACCCCAAGCTGCTCCACCTGTAGTTCGACGATCTTGCGAATCTGCTCACGCTGGAGCGGGTGGAAGACGATCGTCTCGTCGATTCGGTTGAGAAACTCCGGCAGGAATCGCGACCGGAGCGACTCTTCGACCGCCTCGCGGATATCATCCTCGGTGCCGTGCTCGCGTGAAATCTCATGGATGAGCTGGCTGCCGATGTTGCTGGTCATCACGATAATCGTGTTGGTGAAATCGACCGTGTGGCCGTGGTTGTCGCTCAGCCGGCCGTCGTCGAGCACTTGCAGCAGGATGTTGAACACGTCGCGGTGGGCCTTCTCGATCTCGTCCAACAGGATAACACAGTACGGTCGGCGTCGGACGGCCTCGGTCAGCCGCCCGCCTTCTTCGTAGCCGATGTAGCCCGGCGGCGCGCCGATTAAGCGACTGACAGTGTGCCGCTCCATGAACTCGCTCATGTCCATGCGGATCATGGCGTCCTGGTCGTCGAACATTACTTCGGCCAGGGCCTTGCACAGCTCGGTCTTGCCCACGCCGGTCGGGCCGAGGAAGATGAACGAGCCGATCGGCCGGTTCGGGTCCTGCAATCCGGAGCGGTTGCGTCGCACGGCGTTGGTGACCGCCTCGACCGCCTCGTCCTGCCCGATCAGCCGCTGATGGATTCGCTCCTCCATGACCAGCAGCTTCGCCCGTTCCGATTCGATCATCCGCGAGATCGGTATTCCGGTCCATGCGCTTACGACCTCGGCGATTTCCTCTTCGGTGACTTCTTGTCGGAGTAGTCGTCGGCCGGTGGCCGGTTCGTTTTGTTTTTCCTTGGCAGATTCGTCGGCGATCTGCTCATCGAGTTGCTTGCGTCGTACGTCAAACTCGTAGAGTCGCTGATAATCCTCCTCTGGAATCGCTCCACCGGCGGCCGATTTCTGCTTGATGGCGGCATCGAGCTGCTCGAACTCGAAGTTAACCTCCTCCTGCTCTTGCCGGGTTTTCTGCACGTCGCCGCGGCCGAGCTTCTCGCGCTCCCATTGCTCGTGCAGCGCGGATAGCTCTCGGTCGAGCACTTCCATCTCGGCTTTGATCTCTTCGCGGCGTTGCCGGGCGTCTTCACCCTTTTCTTCGGCCAACTGACGGTCGGCCAACTCCAACTGCGTCCGCCGCCGCTGGGCCTGGTCGATCGCCGTCGGCACGCTCTCAAGCTCCATCGCTATGCGGCTGGTCGCCTCGTCCATCAGGTCGATGGCCTTGTCCGGCAGGAACCGGTCGGCGATGTAACGGTGCGAGAGGTTCGCGGCCGCCACCAACGCCGAGTCGGTTATCTTCACGCCGTGGTGCGCCTCGTAGCGCGGCTTGAGTCCACGAAGGATGGCGATAGTGTCCTCCACGCTCGGCTCGTCGACCTGCACCGGCTGGAAGCGGCGTTCCAACGCGGCGTCCTTCTCGATGTACTTGCGGTACTCGTCCAGCGTGGTTGCCCCGACGCATCGAAGCTCGCCGCGCGCTAAGGCCGGCTTGAGCAGGTTTGCCGCATCGCTGCCGCCCTCCGCTCGGCCTGCGCCGACTACAGTGTGCAGCTCGTCGATGAACATGATCACCGTGCCGCCGGCGTCGTTTACCTCGTTCAGCACTGCCTTCAGCCGTTCCTCGAACTCACCTCGAAACTTCGTGCCGGCGATCAACGCGCCCATATCGAGCGCCACGACACGCTTGTTCTTCAGGCTCTCCGGCACGTCGCCGTCGACGATCCGCAGCGCAAGCCCCTCGGCGATGGCCGTTTTGCCCACGCCCGGCTCGCCGATCAGCACCGGGTTGTTTTTCGTTCGGCGTGACAGAACCTGGATGATGCGGCGTATCTCCTGGTCGCGGCCGATCACCGGATCCAGCTTGCCCTGTCTGGCACGCTCGACCAGGTCTATTCCGTAACGCTTAAGCGCCTGGAACTTCTCCTCGGGCGTCTGATCGGTCACGCGAGTGCTGCCGCGCACCTCCTGGAGTGCTTTTAGTAATTCGTGCTCGGTTACCGCGTTTAGCTTGAGCACGCGCTGTGCCTTAGAATCGACCTTGGCCAATGCCAACAGTAGGTGCTCGGTCGAGACGAACTCGTCTTTCATGGTGTCGGCTTCACGCTGGGCGGCTTCGAGCACCTGTTGCAACTCACGGTTCGGCCCGGGTGGAGAACCGCCTGAAACCTTCGCAAAATGGTTCAGTTCCGAGTCGACGATCCGATCGAACTGGCTGCGGTTCACACCGATCTGATCGAAGACCGGCCCGACCGCACCGTCGCGCTCGGCCAGCAGCGCGGCCAGCAGATGCAGCGGGTCGATTTCAGGATGGCCCCGGTCGGCGGCCAGTTCCTGCGCAGCGGCGACCGCCTCCTGTGCCTTGATCGTCAGTTTGTCCATGCGGAAGGCCATTTTGTATACTCCCTCTCCCTTTGGGAGAGGGCTGGGGTGAGGGGAACCAAAAACTACTCAAACTCCACTCCAGCCGCCAATGCAATACCACGCACGACTGCCTCCAAATCCTCTAATACGTCATCATTCGTCACTCGGAACACACGCAAACCCTGTTGCTGTAAATACTCGGTTCGCTTGCAATCCTCCTCGGCTCGACCATCGTGACTCATTCCGTCAACTTCCACCACCAAGCCAACACTATGGCAGTAGAAGTCCACCACAAACGGACCTATGGGATGTTGGCGACGGAATTTTAGACCTGCAAGCCGGTTGCCTCGCAACATTCCCCACAGTATCCGTTCCGGCACGGTCGCATCACGACGCAACCGGCGCGATCTGGATATCATCTTTGGGAATGTGGGCTGTGGGTTGCTTTTCATCTGAAACACCCTCACCCTCTCCCGAAGGGAGAGGGGATTTATGAGTCTTTCACCTCGAACTCGGCATCGATTGCGTCGTCGTCGCCGCCAGCGGACTCACCGTCGCCACCCGGTGCTGCGTCGTTGGGCTGCTGCGGTGCGGCCGTCTCGTAGAGCGACTTACTCAGCGCGTGCGAGGCCTGCTCCAGTTCGCTTATAGACGAGGTGATTTTCTCCAGGTCGTCGCCCTTGGCCGCCTCGCGGGTCTTCTCGATCGCCTTATTTACTGCGTCCTTGTCGGCGTCGTTGAGCTTCGACTCGTGTTCCTTGATGAGTTTTTCGAGTTGGAAGCACATCGAGTCGGCCTGATTTCGCGCCTCGGCCAAGCTGCGTTTCTTCTTGTCTTCCTCGGCGTGCTTCTCGGCGTCGGCTTGCATATTTTTGATTTCTTCATCCGACAACCCGCTGGACTGTTCGATACGAACTGTTTGCTCCTTCTGCGTGCCGAGGTCCTTGGCCGAGACGTTCAGGATGCCGTTCGCGTCGATGTCGAACTTCACCTCGATTTGCGGCACCCCTCGCGGTGCGGGCGGAATGCCCTCGAGGTTGAACTCGCCGAGCAGCCGGTTGTCGGCGGCCATCTCGCGCTCGCCCTGGTATACCTTCACCGTGACAGCCATTTGGTTGTCCTCGGCGGTGCTGAATACCTGCTTCCGCTCGGTTGGGATTGTAGTGTTGCGATCGACCAGTCGGGTCATCACACCGCCCAGGGTTTCGATACCCAGCGACAGCGGCGTTACGTCCAGCAGCAGCACGTCCTTTACGTCGCCTGCCAGCACGCCGCCTTGGATGGCCGCCCCCACGGCGACTACCTCGTCGGGATTGACGCCCTTGTGCGGGTCCTTGCCGAACATCTCCTTGACCAGGTCCTGAACCTTCGGGATTCGCGTGGAACCGCCCACCAACACGATCTCGTCGATCTCACTCGGCCCCAGCTTAGCGTCTTCCATCGCCTGCTTGACCGGTCCGCGGCAACGCTCGACCAGGTGGTCGACCAACTGCTCGAACTTCGAACGGGTAATGCTCATTTGTAGGTGTTTCGGTCCGGCTGCATCTGCTGTGATAAACGGTAGATTGATGTCGGTCGACTGTGCAGTGCTGAGTTCCTTTTTGGCCTTCTCGCAGGCCTCCTGGAGCCGCTGCAAGGCCATGGTGTCCTTGCGCAGGTCGATTCCCTGCTCTTTTTTGAACTCGTCGGCCACGTAGTTGAGCAGGCAATCGTCGAAGTCGTCACCGCCCAAGTGGCCGTCGCCCTTGGTGCTGATCACTCGGAACACGCCGTCGGCCACTTCGAGCACCGAGACGTCGAACGTTCCACCGCCCAGATCGAACACGGCGATCTTTTCGGCCTTCTTCTTGTCCAATCCGTAGGCCAGCGACGCGGCGGTCGGCTCGTTGATGATCCTGGCGACTTCCAGCCCAGCGATCTGGCCGGCGTCCTTGGTCGCTTGGCGTTGTGAGTCGTTAAAATATGCCGGCACGGTAATCACCGCCTTGTTTATCTTATGACCCAGGTATGCCTCGGCCGACTCCTTTAGCTTGCGCAAGGTCAACGCGGAGATTTCAGGCGGCGTGTGTTCCTTGCCGTCAATGTCTACCTTCACGTAGTCCTGCGGCCCGCCAACGATCTTGTACGGCACGATCTTCTCTTCCGAAGCCACCTCGTTGTGCCGCCGGCCCATGAACCGCTTGATTGAGGATACGGTCCGCGTCGGGTTGGTCACGGCCTGGCGTCTGGCAGGCTCGCCGACTAAGGTCTCTTCTTTATCGGTATAAGCAACCACGCTAGGTGTTAACCGGTTGCCTTCAGGGTTTGGTATGACTTTCGCATCCTTTCCTTCCATCACGGCAACCACAGAGTTTGTTGTTCCGAGGTCAATTCCGATGATTTTTTCGCCTTCAGCCATTTGTTACTCCTTTAGAGTTATTATCACAAAGGAACATCGTCCTATAATATGTTACGACAATTTACGACTTTTATCAGCAAAGCCCATGCCGGTCCGGTATCGGACATGGGGAATTAACCATAACATCTTGTAGTACAACAGGTTGCGTCGATTCACGCGGCAAATTTTTGGGCCATCGGCTCAATACCACACTATCGGACTGCCATTTTTGACGCGGACGATATTCACCCAATCGGCACACTGCCATAATGGCAGTCGCGTCAAATTTCCGTGTGTGGTTGACACATCAATGCCTCAACAGTACAAGGAGATGGTTTAGGAGTTTGTTCTTCCCTTATTACACACAATGGTCAAAAAGACAGTGAAAAAAAAGACCGGCCGGGCAAAAAAAACGTCGGCCAAACGTATAACCGGCCGGACCGACCCGAAATCAATGCTCAACCGGCTCGACCGCGAGTTGCTCGATGCGCTTCAAGAAAGGGCCAAGCTTGTCCTGAAAATGGCCCAACAGGGCGAATCGGTCGTCCCGACCGCCGTGGCCGCCGGGCAGGAGGAAGATGTGCTGGCCGGCTTGGTCGAGAGCAGCCGTGGGCCGATGCCGAAGCGAACGGTTCGAGCGGTCTTTCGCGAGGTGCTAAGCGGTTGCCGCTCGCTGGTTCAACAGATACGTGTGGCCTTCCTTGGTCCTTTATACAGTTACAGTCACTTAGCGGCGTTGCACCGGTTCGGTCAAGGCGTAGAGTTCATCCCGGTCGGCAGCATCCCGGCCGTCTTCGAGGAGGTCAACTGCGGTCAGTCTGACTTCGGCATCGTGCCTGTTGAAAACTCGACCGACGGTCGGATCGCCGACACGCTGGATATGTTCACCCGAATGCCGGTCAAAGTCTGCGGCCAGGTCGAGATGGCGATCCATCACACACTGTTAGGGAATTGTCCGCGAGAGGAGATAAAGGAGATTTACAGCCGGCCGCAGGCGCTCTCGCAGTGTCGCAACTGGTTGGCAAAGCACCTGCCGGACGCCAGGACCGTCGAGGTCACGAGCACCTCAACTGCTGCGCAGTTGGCCAAGGAAAAGCCCGGGGCGGCGGCCATCGCAAGCCTACAGGCGGGCGTGCACTATGCACTGGACGTATTGGCCGAGATGATCGAAGACAATCCGGGCAATACCACACGATTCGCCGTCATCGGAGCAGAGTCTGCGGAACCGACCGGCAACGACCGCACCGCCTTACTGTTCCAGGTGGAACATCGACCCGGTGCACTGGCCGATGCGATGAATATCTTCAAGCGAAACAAAGTAAACCTGACCTGGATCGAATCGTTTCCGATCCCCGGCTCAGATCGCACCTACCTGTTTTTTATCGAGATGGAAGGACACCTAAGCGATGCAAAGGTGCAGCGTTCGGTAACGGCGCTCGATCAGAAGGCATTACGGCTGGAGATACTCGGCTCGTTCCCAGCCACTGCTGTGAAAGAATAGGTAGATTTTCATAAAGCCGCGACCGGTGGTCGCGAATAGCATATAAACAACATGCACAACCGCGACCACCGGTCGCGGCTTTATACACGAAAGGAGTTTTGTAAATCTGCACTTTCTGAAAAAACAGCGATAATTGGTATACACTAAAAAAGGCTCTTCCATCATGCTGCGGTTTCAAAACAAGCCGCACAATGGAGGAGCCAAGGATGGTAAGTTCGAAATGTTGTTGGGAATCTCCCGAACAGT
>DAOWNK010000153.1 GCA_030642635.1 Pirellulales bacterium | reverse complement strand
TGCCGACGGCAGCCGGACCGTAGAACACAAGCGGGTTATAGCCGTCATGCTCATCGTCGAAAACAGCATGGACAGCCGTCTCGACCAGCCGGTTTTCCGGCCCGACGAGGAACTCTTGTGGCCTGAAGCGCGTACGGGCAGAATCCGCGTCGCACACCAACGGCTGCCCCGGAAGTGGTATCTTCGTGATGCCGTTCACCACCAAATGTCCATTCGCAAAAAATAATGTGTCTACAACATGTCCGACATTATAAAAAATTCAGGCAAATTTTGCGAGGTGGGATATTGCCATTGCCCCCAAACACCGAATACCGGTATAGTTCGCAATGGAAAATGGAGGTATCGTCTGAAAATGCAATCGTCGGTAACGGTAATATTTCGGGCGTTGGTAATGCTCTCCTGCCTGGTGGCTATTCCGCTGGCAGCGCTGTTTGGGGGGTCGTTGCCCGATATTGTCAATACTCTGCTCAATGGCCGGTGGCCGCAGTTTTCCACATCGGCGCCGTTGGCCTCAGCCGGCGGCACAATCAACAAAGCACCGCTGTTTGAGCCTATGCGGCTGTCCGATATAGTACCGTCGGTTGCAGCCGAGCCGGTCGGCCGCCACCCGGCCGCCACGCCGCCGCCGGTGGTAATCCCGGCCGGCTACGAGGCGCCGTCGCCCGTGCCGGCGCCGACGCGCGAGTTGCCAGCCAACGTCACCTTGATCGGTCAGGTCGATACGTTTACGCACATCCAGCATCGGCTCCGGGAATTAGGCGCCACCTATTATCTATTGGAGTCATGGGGAGACCGGCGGCAGTTATACAGGTTTTATTGCAAGATGGCCGTTGGCGGCAACCCCAATTATACCAGGTATTTCGAGGCGACCGATACCGCCCCACTCCGTGCAATGGCCGATGTACTACAGCAGGTCGAGGCATGGCAGATGGAACGGAAGTGAAGTTTAGCCGCCGCGTCCACGCGGTGTACTTTCCCGGCGTGGACGCCGGGGCTAAACTGGACCGCATGAACGGTTTTCCCTCGAGTGCCGGTCGGCGGTTTGGGAGCGTGGCGTTACGCTATCGGCAACCGATCAACACCACACATACCCCACAAGCAGGGTCGGGTGCGACTCGCCGATTCCTGTTGCACAACCAACCGGCCGACCAATTCTTCGTCGGCACCGGGCCGGACGTGCGGGCCACCGAGACGGCCCGGCTCGAAGCGGTGCTGCTAATTGCCCGGGAGCCGCAGGGAAGCCGCAAACTGGCACAGCTTGCCGGCTTATCGGACGGCACCAAGGCACGTACACTTGTCCGTGCGTTGAACCGAATGTACGATTCCCAAGGCAGCGCGTTTCGTATAGAGGAGGTAGCCGGCGGGTTCCAGTTGCTCTCCAGGGTAAAATTTGCACCATGGCTCAGACGACTGCATGCCGCACCGGTTGAAGTGCGACTCTCTACTCCAGCCATGGAAACATTGGCTGTGGTGGCGTATCGCCAGCCGATACTGCGGGCGGATATCGAGGCCGTCCGCGGCGTGCAGTGCGGCGAGATGCTTCGGCAACTGATCGAGCGCGACCTGGTGCGTATCGCCGGCCGAAGCGAGGAGCTTGGCCGACCGTTCCTGTATGCTACAAGCAAACGATTTTTGCAAATTTTCGGGCTACGACACCTGGATGAATTACCTAGAGCGGAATTATTACGCATTGTCACACTAAATTCCGACAGCCAAGGTGCCGACAATGTCGAGAAAAAAGTGACCGATCAAATCAATCGTTCTTATCCAGTAAGTGAGGAGACGCAAATGAAAACTCTAACTATGACAGACGCCACACCGGAAGAACTCGCCGAGTTCAACGAAATCGCCGGCATCGACCGGGTCCATGCAGAATGTAATGTCAATAACGACGAGGACGACTGTGACGTTGACGAAGATGACATGGACTATGGCGAAGACTACGATGAGGATTATGACGACGACGATGACGACGACGATGACGACGGCGAGCTGGAAGACGAACCTTGGGAAGAGGTCGAAGAAGACGAAGAAGAATTAGACGAGGACGAGGACGATGAATGGGAGGACGAAGACTGGGAAGATGAAGAAAAATAACACCACCTGGACGATCGGGCATTCTAATCAACCGATCGAAACGTTTCTTGATCTTCTCGCAAAACATCAAATCGCGGTGCTGGTGGACGTTCGTTCCAGCCCGTACGCGCGATACGCCTCGCAGTTCGATAAAGAGGCCGTTCAATACCCGTTGCACACCAGAGAAATCAAGTATCTATTTCTTGGCGATCTTCTTGGCGGCCGGGCCGAAGGCGACGAGTTCTACGACTCCGCCGGGCATGTGCTCTATGGGAAGGTGGCGCAGTCGCCGAAGTTCCAGCAGGGGATCGACCGACTGCTCGAAGCCGCGGCTGCGAGATATCTTCGGACCCGCGTTGCAGCAGGTCGGGCACTCGCACTTGCGGTACGGCACCGCCTTGGGCCAAGGCGAGGCCTCGCTTGGATGTTTGCTGCCGCCCTGCCCTCCTGAACTTTACATCGCAAAGACCAGCCGTGGACAGCCGCAAGTCCGTATCAAGCTGAGCGACGGAGAGATTCAAGTGGACGCCGGTGTGACTGACCTTCGGCTGTGCGGCCCGGACCACGCCACGCCCGACCCCACGCTGGTCGGCGGCGTGGCGAAGTGGATTTGCGACTCGAAGTGCGTGATGCTCGGCGTCGGGCTAACGCGAAAATTCCGCCGCTCGGAAGACTCCGACTACTTCCACTGGCTGCAAGTAAACAACATCTACCTGCACGAAGAACCGGCATGGCAACTGTCGTGATGCCACGGCATCCTACGCACCGAGCGATTCGAGTCCTCAAGATGGGCCTTGCTACGCTCGACTCAGCCTACATCCGGACCCTTGCACTTAGAAGCCGAAGATATTCGAGCCGTAGAACTGAACTTTCAGCTTTTGCCGAATCGTTCGAATTTCAGGTGCGGGATAAATCGCATCGCCTCTTCCAGCACGTCCGCGGAGTGCTCGTAGCAACAGGAACAGTGGTGGATATAGGGGCCGTGGATGAGTTGCCGTTCCCACACGGGCCAATCGTCAACTTCCAACCACGTGCAAAATTCTTGTGTATATGGCCAGTCGACGGTGCGACCTTCGCCGCAGCCGAGCCGGTAACCATCGTCGCCGTCGCCGGCAAAACGACATATGGTCAACGGACCGTCCTTCAGCTTGAAGTGGACCAGGCCGGTCGGCAGCCCTCTGAGAATCCAAGGCAGATCGACCTTCACATACGAGTCGGGATGTCGCAGCGAGAGCGGTGCGTCGGTGTGCCACAGCAACACTGCGTTGTTGTTGTCCGGATGACGGATCGTGATGTCCGGTATGAACGACGGACCGCCGTAGCTACTCGCCGCTTCCAACAGCACCGAGCTGATCGCCGCATACAGGTCCGCTTCGTCGCGCGGCGTCCATAGCAGCGTCGGCACGGCACATTGCTTGGCGATCATTGCCGCGGCGCCTTCGGTGCCGAAGTTGCAATGCGGGATGAATAAAGCGTCGATCCGCTGATCCTGGAAATATCGCACGACCGGCTCGACGTGCTTTTGGTCGCGGACCATGCCGTCAGGAATAATGTTATCCAGGTTGACGTATTCGATTTTCCATTGATCGAATTTCTCAAAAATCCCGTGCTTCATCCGCATCGCGTCTTCATGAGAGAAGACGAACTTGCCGATGGGACACAAGCCGATCAATGGTTGTTTGCGTGGTTTCAAGGTCAACCTTGTTCACAAGAGGTAAATGAGTCATAGTTATACCGTCCATGCTAACAGCCCAAATAGTCAATCGCAATTGTGAGATTCACCAAATCTTTTGCAGAAATACCCAAGTATTTCCCGCTTGCAGTTTTGCAACGCACTTACACAATGGTTGCAAAGCTGCAAGCGGCCGAAATGGTCAAACGCGCAAACGCTTGCGATATTCGGCCGGCGTCCGGCCGGTGTGCCGGTGAAACACGGTCGTCATGTACTGCACGTGCGGAAATCCCGCCCGAACGGCAATCTGCTTCAGCGTCAGGTCGCTTGCGGCGATCAGTTGCTTGGCCCGCTCGATCTGCACGCGTCGAATCTCGGCATGGACCGTTCGGCCCATCACGGTCTTGAACTTTGTCTCGAGCGTCGATCGCGATACCGGTATGACCTCCAGCAGATCGGCGACCTGAATTCCGTCGCAGGCATGTTCGCGAATGAACCGCACTGCGTCGGCCACGTCGTCGTCCTCGATGGCCAGTACGTCGGTGGAATGACGCATCACCACGGTCTCCGGCTCGATAAGGAACTCCACTTGCCGGACCTTCCTTTTGTTCATCAATCGATCCAACAGCGCCGCTGCCTGGTAACCCAACCGTCGTGCGCCCTGCTCGATGCTGCTCAGCGGCGGCTTGGTCACCTCGCACAGAATCTCGTCGTTGTCCACGCCGATCACTGCAACGTCTTCGGGGACCTGCGCGCCGATGGTCCGACACGCTTCCAGAACGTGCCTTGCCCGGGCGTCGTTGCAAGCCATCAGCCCCACCGGCTTATCCAACGAGGCCAGCCATGTGGACAGTTCGCGTTGCAGATCGGTCCACTTCCTGGCCCACGTGTATCGGCCATTGTATACCGAACATGAAAAACCGCTCCGGCCGGCACGTTCGGCAAACGCATCGGCACGCTGCTGCGACCAGACATTTTGCCGGTTGCGCGGGAATCCGCAGTAGGCCAGCCGCGTAAAGCCTCGGTCGATCAGGTGTTCGGCTCCCAGTCGGCCGATGGCGCCGTTGTCGGTGGCAAAATACGGAATCTGCGATGCCGGGTTGTACCAACTGTATCCGCCTTCGATTCCCACGACCGGAATCTTGACCTTTGCGATGGTCGTTGCAATCTGCCGGTTCTCGAACGAGGTGATAATCCCTTTGCCGTGCCATGTACTGAAGTCCGGCAGTCTGTCCTGTGGGCCTTCCTCGACGTACAGGCTCCAGTTGCCGGCCTGGTGGGCATAGTCGGCCACCCCCGGAATGATCTTCCGATGATACGCCCTTGTGGCATCGACGATCAGTGCAACCTGCCGAGTTTTGGGCATCGTAATGTCAGCATGTTGGAAATGTGATTACACAGGGGTTAGGGACTGGGGGCTAGGGGAGAGAGGAGGGAGAAGAGAAGAGCGAAGAGGGATTTTGAGTTTCTCCTTCCTCTCTCCTCTCTCCTCTCTCTTCACCTTTCTGGCCCCCAGCCCCCAGCCCCTAATCCCTAGCCCTCTATTCTAACCGGGAAAAGCCGCCGTTGGTAGATATCGCAAAACTTTTGTGCAATCTCGCAATCCGAATTGGGATGCCGGCTGGGTATAATGGATACATGAGCTTATCGCTTGCGGCTTCACAAAATCACAAATGGGCCGACGAAACGGCCGGTAAATCCTGCAAAATTTTCGGGGAATGTCGCAACTTTTTTCGTTTGCAATGCCGCTTCACCGGTAGTACACTGAAAGCTAGGTCATGACGACCGTGTAACTTTGATAAACGGCAAGATGCTATTTGTAGTTCGCGTTTACTCTTCACTCTCACTTTTAGGAGGACCTTAAAACTGCAATGTGTTACCGGTAGTTTACGTTTCAATTTTACTCTCACTTTTAGGAGGATTTGTGTCGTTAGTGTCTTAAACAAAAACGCGGTCGTAAATTCACGTGTTTTCCAAACCGTGAAACATCTATCAATTTCCATTTTTCTCAAGGGAGGACGTAACATGTCTATTCGATCTTTAAGTTTCTTGACGTGCCTGTCGGTTCTGTTCGCAGTGGCTTCATCGGCTAACGGGGAGTCGATTTACTCGGGTCTGGTCATCGACAACACCAGCCCCGTACTCTATTGGGACCTGGACGAAACCACCGGATCCACCGCAGACGATCTGGTGGCTACACACGACGGCACCTACCTCAACGTCACGTTGGGCAATGCCGGCCCTCGGCCGTCCGACGGCTTCGCCAACATGGCGTCGGACAACAGAGCACCAACCACCGCCGGTGCGGGCATGGCGCGATATACAGCTCTGAACTCTGGTGCGGGAGTCGGCACAAACTCCTACAGCGCACAGGTCTGGTTTAACTCGTCGGTCGCGTTCGACGAATGGGGTATGTCCTATGTTCTCGGCCGGAGTAACGACGACTCCAGCGGTTCAGTGCGCGATTCCGTCTACGTTGGCGGCACTTATACTTCGGGGCACGAGGGCAAGTTGGCCCTCTTCGACGGCACAAACGCGTATCTCAACGGTACCACGGTGTTGGATAAAGACACGTGGTACCATGTGGCCTTGGTGCGAGAAGATGTCAACAACGTCAGCATCTACCTGAACGGAGAGCTCGAGTTCACTTGCGCGAGCACCTGGCAGGGCGGCGACGGCGACTATTTCTCGGCGGGTCACCGACCGGATGATCCCACCTATACCTATAACATAGGACTAATTGGTAACTTCGACGAGAGCGCCGTGTGGAACAAAGCTCTCAATAGCACCGAGGTGCAAAACCTGCACGACTACGCCGTCCCGGAGCCGACGACGTTTGCCCTGATTGCAACCGGCGCTTTGGGCTTCCTGCTGGTCGCACTGCGGCGGCGGCGACAGTAGAGTAGCAAAATAGCGGGCAGATAGCTGGGTGCCATGCCCACGCTTGTCGTGGGCATGTCGCCTCGCATGTTGTATAGGATTTCGGCAATTCATGCCCACGACAAGCGTGGGCATGGCACCCGGCTGAACGACGGGGAGATACAAGTGGACGCCGGCGTGACCGACCTTCGGCTGTGCGGCCCGGACCACGCCACGCCCGACCCCACGCTGGTCAGCGGCGTGGCAAAGTGGATTTGCGACTCGAAGTGCGTGATACTCGGCGTCGGGCTAACGCGGAAGTTCCGCCGCTCGGACGGCTCCGATTACTTCCACTGGCTGCAAGTGAACAACATCCACCTGCACGAAGAACCGGCATGGCAACTGTCGTGAAGACATCTAGGGGCTGGTGACCAGGGGTGATAACCATGTACATCAACTCGCAGGTGTCGTTTTCCCGAGGTTTTGCAAATTATTGGACAGTTGGACGCATGTTTTGCCTGTCCATAAATTCCAATCGACCACTGCCGGCGGTTGCAAGTTGTTACTCAACACCGACTTACAATGTCTGGCATTCGGCAATCACATACTGACGAAACTCTTGTCAAGTGTAATTTCCTTCGGTCGGCCGTCGCCGCAACCCTCTGCGTTTCAACGAGTTACAGCCGCGCGAATTATTGGACGTTTTAGCCGCCCCAAATTCCAATAATTGCAACGCTTCAGCTATTTGAACTAGCGGCCACATTTTTTGCCCGTTTAGCCGGCGTGCTTGCACGCCGTGTGGTCTTTCAGGGTACCGTTTGGCTTACTTCACACGGCGTGCAAGCCTGCCGGCTCAACAAGGGACAATCATTCGCCTTTTGCGTGAGACCTGGAACGCGATAAATTGTCAAAGAACAAACGAGCGTCAGAATACTGTTCCAACGTGGACAAATGTACCAC
>DAOWNK010000075.1 GCA_030642635.1 Pirellulales bacterium | reverse complement strand
CACACTCTTCAGCCGGCTGATTCTGGACCTGAACCGGGCCTCGGAAGCGGTCCAGCGGAGCATCGCCGAGCTACGCGAGATGGCCGCCGGCCTGAAGGCCGTGTTTCTAGCGTTTTGCACCTAAAAACGGAAGAGCCATTAAAATGTTACCAATACATCAATGCACAAACCGCTAATAAGCACCGACATCGCCGGTCAACTGGTCTTTCTCGGCACGGGCACCGCGCACGGTGTGCCAATGATCGGTTGCGGCTGCCCGGTCTGCACCAGCCCCGATCCGAAGAACCGGCGCACCCGGTGCAGCGTGGTGCTCGGGCTGCCGGAGGGGAATCTGCTGGTCGATACTGCACCGGAGTTGCGAGTGCAGTTGTTACGCGAGCGGATCGGGCTGATCCACGCAGTGTTGTACACGCACGACCATGCCGATCATCTGTTCGGGCTGGACGACCTGCGGATATTCGCACAGTATCTCGGCCATGACCTGCCGATCTATTGCAACGAGCAGGTCGAGGCGCGTATTCGCCGTTCGTTCGACTATGCGTTCGATCCGGTCACCCGCGAGTATCCGGCCGGCGGCGTGCCGCGGCTGGTGTTCCGGCGTATCGACGATGTGCCGTTCGATGTGCTCGGCACCGAGGTGGTTCCCGTCCCGTTGCGTCACGGCCGGTTCCACGTGCTGGGTTATCGTTTCGGCAGTCTTGCATATTGCACCGACACGAACGGTATTCCGCCGGAGAGCATCGCGCGGCTGCAAGGGCTTGACGTATTGATACTCGGCGCACTGCGCCACCGTCCGCACCCAACGCACTTCAGTCTCAGCGAGGCGGTAGCCGTGGCCGGGCAACTGGCCGCCGAGCGTACATTGTTCACGCATATCTGCCACGACCTAGACCATGCCAAGACTAACGCCACACTGTCGGGGGGGATGGAACTAGCCTACGACGGACTGCGTGTGCCGTTGCGCCTAACTTGACTTCCGTTGTCGGTTCTGACATAATACAACTCAGGATGTCCGGGAGATATCAACTGCAAAGCCGCGACCATTGGTCGCGGATCCCCCGACGGCAAACCGACAATCATACCAGCCGCGACCACTGGTCGCGGCTTTACACCACACACCCTGCCCTGTGTATTTTATCTTTTGAAAGGTACTATCATGAAAAACTTTGGAAGAGTTCTGAACGTTGGAGCAGTTGGGCTGCTGAGTATGGCATACCTGTTGGCCAACACGGCCTATTCCGCCGAGTCGGATCTGCCAAAGGGAAAAAAGTGGAAACTGGTCTGGAGCGATGAATTCGACGGCTCGAAACTTGATGAATCGAAATGGGAACACCGGCTTGGCAAGAACCGTGATGGATGGGTTGTAAGAGATGCTGTTTCTCTCGATGGAAAAGGGCATTTGGTAATAAAAACATATGAAAAAGACGGCAAGTACTATACGGGGATTATTCGAACCCGAGGGAAGTTTGAACACAAGTATGGATACTGGGTGGCCCGATGCAAACTGCCCAAGGAAGAAGGACATTGGCCTGCGTTTTGGATAAATCCAACAGTATGGCCTGTTGCGGGAGGAACAGAAATAGATGTGATGGAATACCTTGCCCACACAGAAAACAAAGTATACCACAATCTCCATTGGTACGTCGATGGGGACAGGAGGAAACACCAAACCGTAGGCCAGAAAGTTGACATTTCCGGTTTGTCGGAAGGTTATCATACATTCGCTGTGGAATGGACTCCGAAAGAATATATCTTTTATGTTGATGGGGAGATAACCTGGCGTACAAGAGAAGCGATTTCACATAGAGAGCAGCATCTTCTTCTCAGCGAGGAAGTAGGCCCATGGCCAGGGAAAATAGAAAACGCCAAACTGCCTGATTTCTTCGAGGTGGATTATGTGTGCGTATATGAAAATGAAAATCACACTCCAAAACAGCGCTAAAAAAATCACCGATTACTTACACCATAAAATCAGTGCCGAGGAGTTGGTTGATTGGGCTGAAACAGCCATGATGGAAGGTGAGTTCGAAGATGGATACAAAGCAAGCATCACTGTGAAACAAGCCACGGCAATCTCCGGTTAATCATGGCGCCATTGTCGGAAACCATGAAAAACGACCTCCTCGCAGTTCTCGCTCCGCACGGCCAGGAACATCTGCTGGCGTTTTGGGACCGGCTCGATGAAGTCAAGCGTCAGACACTTACCGAGCAAATCCGGGCGATCGACTTCGAGCAGATCGAACGGCTCTACAGAAATCGCCGGGTACAACGCAAGTTACATTCCTCGGCCGTCCGTGCCGAGCCGCCGGCGGCGTTTCGGCTCGATGCGTCAAAAAACCGCTTCTCGCCGGACCAGGCCAAACGACGCGGCATGGAAGCACTGGCCGCCGGACGACTCGGCGTTGTACTGGTCGCCGGAGGGCAAGGGACCCGGCTGGGCTTCGAACATCCGAAGGGGATGTTCCCGATCGCCCCGGTATCGAGGCGGTCGCTGTTTCAAATCCACGTCGAAAAACTCATCGCCGTCGGCCGACGCCATGGTGTACGCATACCGCTGTACCTGATGACCAGCCCGGCCACACACAATGAAACAGCAAAATTCTTCGCCGAAAACAACCGATTCGGCCTGGCCGAGGAAGACCTGCATATATTTTGCCAAGGCACCATGCCGGCAGTCGATGCAGCCACGGGCAAGGTGCTGCTGGAAGAACCCGGGCGAATCGCCCTCAGCCCAGACGGACACGGTGGAATGCTCTCGGCGATGGACCGAAGCGCCGCGCTGGATGATATCCACAACCGCGGCGTCGAACAGTTGTTCTACTTCCAGGTCGACAACCCGCTGGTCGAGGTCTGCTCGCCGGAGTTCGTCGGCTACCACCTGCTGGCCGGCTCGGAGTTGTCCAGCCAGGTCGTCGCCAAACGGGCGCCGCTGGAGCCGCTGGGCAACGTGGTGGCCGTAGACGGCCGGCTCGTGGTGATCGAGTACAGCGACTTGGCCGGCGACGAAAAACTCGTAAAAATTTTCAGCGAACGCTCGGCCGACGGCTCGTTGGTGCTGTGGGCCGGCAGTATCGCCGTACACATGATGGACGCGGCCTTCCTGCGGCGCATGGCCGACAGTGCCGACGCGCTGCCGTTCCACCTTGCCGAGAAGAAGGCGCCGCACATCGACCAGGCCGGGCGGCTGATCGAACCGACCGAGCCGAACGCCGTAAAGTTCGAGCGGTTTATCTTCGACCTGATCCCGGCGGCGGAAAATGCGATTGTAGTGGAGATCGACCCGGCCGATGGTTTCGCACCGCTTAAAAACGCCACCGGTGCAAAGACCGACACGCCGGAACACGTTAAAGCACAAATGTCGGCTCAACATCGCCGTTGGCTCACCCGGGCAGGCGCAAAGGTGGCCGACGATGTCACAGTCGAAATCTGCCCGATGTTTGCGCTCGATGCCGAAGAATTGGCCGGGAAGATCGAACCGGGAACCCGGGTAACGGAACCAACGTATTTTTGTTAGGATACTATCCACTACCATGCTCCATGCAATCATAATGGCCGGAGGAACCGGCACGCGGTTCTGGCCGGAAAGCCGTGCACAACGACCGAAACAACTCTTGAAGATGGTCGGCAACCGGACGATGATCCGTGCTACCGTCGATCGGCTCGGCGAGTTGGTCCCGCCGGATCGCATACTGATCGCCACTACAACCGCATTGGCCGGCAGTATTGCCGAGGAGCTTTCCGAACTGCCGCGAGATGCGATCATCGCCGAGCCGTGCAAGCGGAACACCGCGCCGTGCATCGGCCTGGCCGCACTCTACGTCAGCCGCAACAACCCGGACGCGACCATGGCCGTAATGCCGGCCGACCATGTGATCTCGCCGGACGATGCGTTCCAACGTGCCGTTCGGTTCGCCGCCGAGTTGGTCCGGCAGCAGCCCGCTCGAATCGTCACGTTCGGCATCCGCCCGAGCTATCCGGCCGAGTCGTTCGGGTATATCGAGCGTGGCGAGCCGCTACCCCCTCTCCCTTTGGGAGAGGGTCGGGGTGAGGGGTATTATGTAAAGCAATTCCGCGAAAAACCCGACGCCCGAACGGCCGCCGAGTATATCCGCCAAGGCGCCTTCTACTGGAACTCCGGCATCTTCGTCTGGAAGGCTGCAACCATACTCGACGCGCTGGCCGAGCACCAACCGGAAATGTACGAACATCTGCAACGCATTGCCGCTGCGGCCGGCACGCCGAAGTTCGACGAGGTGCTGAATCGTGAATTCACGGCCATCGAAAGCGTTTCGATAGACTACGCAGTAATGGAACATGCCGCCGACGTTGTAGTGGTCGAGGCGCCGTTCGATTGGGACGATCTGGGAAGCTGGCAATCGCTCGCTCGGCTTCGCGGCGCCGATGAGGCGGGCAACACCATCGCGGCGAAACACCTGGGAATCAACACCACCGGCACGATAGTACGCGGCGACAACGATCACCTTATCGTCACCTTGGGGCTGAAGGACTGCATTGTCGTCCACACACCCGACGCCACGTTGGTAGCCGACAAGCACGACGAAGAGTCGATCCGCAAGGTGGTCGAACTGCTAAAACAGCAAGGGATGGACGAGTACCTGTAGCCGCTCGCGGCTTAGCAGAGTACGCCGTGCTAAGCCGCAAGCGGCTACTACCGGCCCGGGCCGCCGTGCTTCAGATCGCCGAATGCACCGACCGGGTTGTCGGCGGCGCGCTCGTCCGAACCGGCTTCGCCTTCCTCTTTTTCCTGTTCTTTCTTTTTGAAGATATCGTCGCGGTCGAGGTGGATTTTGTTGAACACTGAGTCGGAGATGATGTAGTACCAGTCGGCGAACCGGGCGTTAAGCTCCTTTACACGCTCTTTGCCCGATGCGATCTTCTCGTCGTACTCGTCCTGTTTGCGCTTGTTCGCCGTTTCGATCCGCTTGCGTTCGGCGTCGATATCTTCGGGTTTTTCATCGATCTTTTCCTCGGCCTTTTCCTCGGCCGGTTTCTCGGCAGTCTTCTCCGGCAGCGGTTCCAATTCCGGCTTGGGTATGACCTCGGGGTTGAACTCGGTGGTGACCATCAGGTAACGGTTCAGCCCGGAGGAACTGGATTTCTCGCCGTCTTCGTCGTCCTTATCTTCGTCGTTTTCATCCTTCTTTGCATTCCCGGCCGAACCGGCGGCAATCTCGCCGAAGCGCAGCACGTACTCCACGCCGTCTTTCATCAGGCAGCGAATCTCGCCCTCGTTGGAGAACATCTCTATGCGCTCGCCCAGCTTGGCCACATAGAAACCCCGGTTGGCCAGCGATACGACGGCGTCCTGGTTTTTCGAGAAGTCGTCGTCGGCCTTCAAATCCGCACTCAGTCCGGCCGGCTTGCGACGCACGTCGACGATCTTCAGATCGTCCAGCGCGTTTTTCATCTCGTCGAGCTTCTTCGTGTTTAGCTCCTCGTCCTCGGGCATCTTCACCGGCACCCACTTGCCCTGCTGGAATTTGTCGTCTTTGAGCAGCTTCCAGTGCTGCTCGCCGGAGTCGTCGTACTCCAGGGTGATCTCGCCGCGCTGGATCAATGCCATGTTCATCTCGTCGACCGAGTAATTGCGGAACCACAGCCGCTTAATGTCCCACGGGTTTAACTTCAACAGGTCCTTTTCGATCCAGTCCCCGAATTTGGTCGATAGCTTATCGGTCCTGACGGCGACGATGTATACCTGGTCCTCACCCACGCGTCGGACGTATCGCAGGCCGTCGCGGTCTGGCACTTCCTTACCAATAATCAGCGAGAGTAGCACCTTGCCGCTTTTATCCTTCATGACAACACGTGTGCCGACTCCCGTGGCGCCAACCTTGAGCGTTTTCAGATCCGCCTCGACAACGCCGAACAGCTCATGGTCGCCGGGGCTGTCGCCGGCCGTGTTGAGAATTTTCAGTCCCATCAGCCCGCCGGCCGCCGCGGCAAGCTGGTCCTCGGCGTCGGCCGGGTAATTATCATGCGACGGGATCGACCAGAGCCGCTGGCCGTCGGTCGTCTCGGCCTGGGCCACCTGGAACGGCCGGATCATGGATTTCTCGTCGTCGAACTCCATGATCTCCATGTCTGTGGCTGCCAGTGGGTCGTTAAACTCCGGAAAGAGTTGCTGCCCGCACATGTCCTTGGGGTCCATAATCGGCAAGCCGGGGCGAGTAAGCCACACCACGGTTGCAATTGTTGCGGCTATCGCCACGAAGATCGCCGTTTTTGCGTTTTCGTTCATCCGGTATTTTCTCCAGTGTTATGCAAGTATAAACAGTAGTATATAAACAGTGGCACCGGCGTCTCGCCGGTGTCACACACAAGCTCCATCACACCGGCGAGACGCCGGTGCCACTTGATTTTCATTGGTATTTTATTCACGTCACCGCAGTCGCTCTCGGGCGACGCCTTCCCGCTCGCGCTTGCGTCTGGTGAACAACACTATCAGCCCGACCACCAGCGGTGGGATCGGCGGCAACAGCACCGCCCACATCTTGTAACGGTCTTGAACCGAGCGAACCTGCAAGGCCAGATCGGTCTCGATTTTGTTTACCTGCCGGTCGCGCTGCTGCTTGAGCCGTTCCACCTCGGACTCTAACCGTCGGTTGCCGTCCTGCTGTGCCAGCGCCACCTCGATAATCATCTGTTGCGGGTCGAGGTCCTTTCGCTTTTGTAGGTCGACAATTTTCTTTTCCAGTGCGCGCTGCTCGCGTGCCTCACCCTGCTCGAATTCCGTGATGAACTGCTCGCGTGCCTCGGTCGCTTCTTCCTTGGCCGCCTTGGTTTTTTGTTCGATGCCGGTCAGTGTGCGGTGTTTCGGACGCCGCTTGCGAATCTCCATGAACCGCTCGTCGTCGGCCAGGGCATCCAGCACGTTCAGCACGAACGTGACGTTGTCGAAATCGAGGTTGATACCCATCTCGGGCATGTTGCCCTGCTCGCGCAACCGGAAGAAGTCTTGCGAGAGCATGTCGATATCGGCCACCAGCACGACGTTGATTTCGTCTTTGACCCGGCCGCGAATGTGTACGGCCAGCATGTATTCCTTGTTGGTAGGCTGCTGGCGCCGCGCGGGGTTAAGCCCCGGTCGGGGGCCGAACGGGGTCATCCGAACCAACTCGCTGTATGCGACCGTGCCTGTACGGCTGCCGGTCTGCACAAGAGGGGTCACCTCCAGCTTGGAGGCGTGCAGCTTCGAGACCGCACCGGGAAACGGGAACAGCATGTGCTGCAAGTTGGAACTGATTGCATCCTTTGCACTGAACGTTTCCTCGGCCCCGGCGCCCTCATCAACGAACACGAACTCATGTGGAAAGTGGCCGGCCTTGGGGTACGGGTTGTAGTCTTGCCAGATGACTTCGGTATCGGAGAAGTCTATACCCAGCAACCGCCACAGCTTGCGGATGTCGCCCTTAGGCGGCGATTGTTGACGGCCCATCATCATCATCGGGTTCATGCCGCCGGGCGGGTTGCGCGGTGCGCTGGTCGCCGGCACTCCGCCGGCGAACACCGGGAACGGGTCTTCGAAAATGGCCGTCTGCTGGCCGCTCTCGATCGCCGCGATGAAGTTGTCCATCTCCTGTGGACCAAGCGACGACGGCTGTACGGCCAGCAGCACGTCGTATTTCTCCGTGATCGGGTTGCTCGGGTTGACCTGCACCACCTCGTACTGCTTTTCCAACTCCTCGATGATCGGCCAATCCCCGCCGGACGACATGGTTGCCATGTTGAACCGGCCGTAGAGTTGGGCGTCGGTGGCGACCACCCCGACTCGCTTACGCTCCTGTTGAGCCACCGTTGCAATAGACCTGACCAGTTCGTACTCGACCGGTATGCCGCGGTCGATAAACGGCAGAATCACCTTTTGCAACCCCGAGGTCATCGCCACGCCCATAAAGACGTGGTCGATCGACAGCGCACCGCGCTTTAGTGTAGTAACCTGTCGCGACTCGATGCCGTAGCGTCGTTCCGCCCGGGCGGCATCCGCGCTGAACCGTTCGGTCCGGTTGATTCGCACCAGGACCTCGCCGCCGCCGCGTGCCTCCAATTCTCGGAGCATCGTAAGCAGTGTAAGCCGCGTTTGGACGTATGATTCCGGCACGGTGGGGCTGATAAACGCCTCGATCTGCACCGGACGGTCCAGCTTGAGGTTATTCAGCAGTTTACGTGTTTCCGGCGCCAGAGAGCTGAGTCGCTCGTTACTGACGTCGAGCCGTGCGTCGTGCCGGTCGAAAAAGACGACCAATCCGGCCGCAATGAGCACCAGCGCCGCCGTACGGACAACGTAATGCACCGACATGCCCCTGCCCTTTTCTCCGGTGAACCAATGCCGACGCCCGATCAGTACCATGCTCAGGTACAACATCACGACGACGATTAGCAGGAAGTAGGCCACGCCGGAAAGGCTGATCACGCCACGGCCGAAGTCGGCGAATTGCCGGCCGATGCTCCACTGCTTAACGGCCAGGGCCAACTGCGGGTTGAAAATCGAATCGGCCGCCGCGGCGAACACCAGCGGGGTGTTGAACACCGCACCAAGAATGAACCCAACGGTCAGGTTGCCGGTAAGGAACGAGGCGACCATGCCGACGGCCAGCATCGCCAGCCCAATCATCCAGTAGCCGAAGTATGTACCCAGGAACAGTCCGACATCGGGGCTGCCGAGCGTTTGCAGCACAGTGAAGTTGCACACCAGCGAGAACACAAGCGAGACGGTGTAGATTGCCACGGCGGCCAGGTACTTGCCCAGCACGATGTCGATGTCGCCGGCCGGAATCGTCAGCAGCAACTCGTCGGTCCCCTGGCGCCGCTCGTCCGCCCAGATGCTCATCGTAATCGCCGGGATGAAGATCAGCATGATAAACGGGAAGACGCGGTTTAGCTGCCCGAGGTTTGCAAGGTTCGCGTTGAAAAACTCGTTCGGCCAAAACGCCGCGAACGAGCTTAACAGCACGAACACGCAAATAAACACGTAACCGGTCGGGTTGGCGAAATAACTGACAAAGTTCCGTTTGAAAACGGCACGCAATACGTTTGTGTTCATTGGGATAGGTTGTGGGTTGGAGATTGGATGAAAAAGCCGCTTGCGGCTTCGCAATACATTTACACCGACGGCTGCGAAGCCGCAAGCGGCTGATTATGTTGTGGCAGTCAACTCTCTGAAATGCACGTTCAGCGCCTTGCCGTCCGCCATCAGTTTACTGATCGATCCGTCGTAGATCAGCTTGCCTTCGTTTATGAACAACACGTGGGTGGCCATCGCCTCGACCTCCTGGAGGATGTGCGTGGACAGCAGAATTGTCTTGTCTCGCCCGAGCAGGCGAATCGTCTCGCGAACCTCGTGAATCTGGTTTGGGTCCAGCCCGGCGGTCGGCTCGTCCATTATCAATACGTCCGGCTCGTGCAGCAAAACCTGGGCCATGCCTACCCGCTGGCAATAACCACGCGAGAGCTTGCCGATCGGTTTGCCGATTACGCTGCCCAACGCACACAGCTCGACAACCGCCTCGATCCGCTCGCGCTTTCGGGCGTTGCTCAGTCCACGGGCGTCGGCGAAGAACTCCAACAGGCTGCGCGGGGTCATGTCGGGATACAGCGGGCCGTTTTCAGGCAGATAGCCCAGATGCGACGAACCGGCCAATCGGTCGATCGACATGTCGTGGCCGCCGATCTTGGCCACGCCGGCCGATGGGGCCAGGTAGCCGGTCAGCAGTTTCATCGTCGTGCTCTTGCCCGCGCCGTTAGGCCCCAAGAACGCCGCCACCTCGCCCTGCGGAATCTTGAACGACACGTCCTCAATCGCCGCGAAACCGCCGTAATACTTCGAGAGCCTATCGGCCTCGATCATGGCGGTGGCCTGCTCGTTGCTCATCGTGCATTGCTCCAAGGTATGTACTATCGTATGATCGAATTGGACATTGTAGACTATTTACGCCATGTGGGAAATAGGGATGTGCAATAGCCGGGACGCAACGCGTTGCGGTGATATGCCCGCGGGACGTTGTCCCCCCGGCTATTGTCGAGAATCACGCAAAAACTTCGTTCGATTATAGAACGTTTCCGCAAGAGTGGAAATCTTGCGTTGAGCACCGCCGGTACGGCGGTTGCTAAGGGATGGCTGGAAAATAAACTGTGGGAGGCGACTCTGTCGGCGACGGCGAATTGCTACACATTTGTCGCCGTCGGAGACGCCTCCCACAAGAAAACTGACAGTTATTTATCGGCCATCCCTAAACGTCGCGCGCAAACGTCGTGTGGCGGTTCCAGTATGCGTCGTCGGCCTCGGGAAAATCGGTCCGCACGTGTGCCCCTCGGGTCTCCTCGCGCAGCAGCGCGGCACTGATCATCAGCCGGGCCACGCAGAGCATGTTCTGCAATTCCCAGCCGGTCGGGTCGGAGAATTGTCGGCCCAGCACGTATCGGCGCCAGCGGTCGATGTTCTCGGCCGCCTCACCGAGTCCTTCGGCGTCGCGACGTACGCCTGCGCTGCGCCACATCAGGCTGGCCAGCGAATTGCGGATGTCGGCCAGGTTCAGCGGCTCACTGGGCGAATCAATCCGCTCGTTCTCCAGCGGCAGGGCGTGAAAGCAGTCGTGCTGCTCGGCGGCCGCAAGCGACGCACCATGGCCCGCTCGTACGCCGTAGACCATCGCTTCAGACAAGCTGTTCGAGGCAAGCCGGTTTGCGCCGTGCAGGCCGCTGGAAGTGACCTCACCGGCCGCCCAAAGGCCCGGCAGCGTGGTGCGGCCAGCCGTATCAACCGTTACCCCGCCCATCATATAGTGTGCCCCGGGCCGGACCGGTATCCGATCACGTGTAATATCCAGATCGAACTCCGCGCAAACCGCCGCGATGCTTGGGAATCGGGCAAGCACCTTAGCCGCGTCCAAGTGCGTCATGTCGAGATATACGTTTGGATGCTTCGTTTTTTCCATCTGACGGACGATTGCCAGGCTGACCACGTCGCGTGGCGCCAGTTCTCCGCGCGGGTCGTAATCGGCCATGAATCGGTGGCCGTAGCGGTCGATCAACCTGGCGCCCTCGCCGCGTGTCGCCTCGCTAATGAGGTTTCGGCTGCTGCCGGCAATATAAAGCACCGTCGGGTGGAACTGCATGAACTCGGTGTCTCGCAATTCGGCGCCTGCCCGATATGCGATCGCCATGCCGTCGCCTGTGGCCACATCGGGGTTGGTTGTTTCGCGGTATAGTTGGCCCGCCCCGCCGGTGGCCAGGATCGTCTGCTTTGCCCAGACCATCGTTCGTCCGTGCCGGCGGTTCCAGAGGATCGCCCCACGGCATGTGCCCTCACAGGTAAGCAGGTCGATTGTGAAGGTGTTTTCCCAGATATCGACGTTTGGCGCCTTTTCGATTTGCCCGATTACCGTACGGATGACTTCTTTGCCGGTGGCGTCGCCCATGGCGTGTGCGATGCGTTGTCGTCCGTGTGCCCCTTCACGGCCCAGCGCAAGCTGGTTTCCGAGTCGATCGAACTTGGCGCCCCAATCGACCAACTCGCGGATTCGCTCGGGCGCCTCGCGGATTACCTGCTCGACCACTTCGACGTCGCACAGCGAGCCGCCGGCAGCCAGCGTGTCGGCAACGTGGTCCTCGAACCGGTCGTCTTCTGCGAGCACCGCGGCGATACCGCCCTGTGCATAGGCACTGTTGGACTCCTGGAGCGTGTCCTTAGTGACGACCAGCACGGAGAGTTTCTCATCGACGGCCAGCGCCGCCCGCAGCCCGGCCAACCCTCCGCCGACGATCAGCACGTCGGTAAAGAAGTGTCTGAGCTGCTTCGGATGGAAAGGAACCAGGTATCGTGCGGTGGGAGTTGACATTGTTGGAGGGTCGGGGGACGGTGCTGATTTGTAGGCAAGTCGATTTAGCCCGCCGTAGTTACACGGCGGGCAATGTTTGCGTTTTTCGCAAGGTTTGCCCGGGGTGTATTCACCGGGGGCAAAATGGGTTTAATT
>DAOWNK010000332.1 GCA_030642635.1 Pirellulales bacterium | reverse complement strand
TGACACGGCCGGACCGGACATGGTATTTGTAAGTTTATGCTAGCTGTTAGCAAGCATTCGTTGTTGAGGATCGAGGCCTCTGAACCCTAAAGCTCAACCCCTCGAAAAGTGCGGACTTCGCACTTAAAAACGGAAGAGCCACTATATCTGAACCCAAAGTCGCTTGCAGCGGTCGCGCCGACCGACTCACGGCAGCGCGAACATAGCGCAACCACCACAAAGCGGCTAAGCCCACGGGGTTGCAACCCGTGGGCTTGGGCCACTTATTGTCGTCTGCCGATACTACTTCCTACGTCGGCGGAACACTCGCAACGCGATCAGGCCGAGCACTCCGGTCAACAGCAATACCACGGTGCCGGGTTCGGGAACAACGTACAGGAGTCCCGACCCGGAAAAAACGCCGCTCGTATGGGTTGCATCAGAACCGACACTTCCCCACGTGCCGGGGGCTTCGTAGGTAGAGCCTCCATCGAACGACAGGCCGGCAATCGTGTCGGTGCCGCTAAAGGCGAGATTCACCGACGTATTTGTGGAGTTTGCCATAATCAACGAGGCCATATCATTGATGTAGTTGTCTGTCGAGCCCAAGTTGAGCTTGAGTAGCCCATTGGCGACCACGGTTACGTTGCCTGTGCCGAGACCACCGTCTTTCTGAACGTCGAGCAAAGCGTAGGCATTGACGGTCGTGCCACCCGTGTAGGTGTTGACGCCAGTACCCGCGAGAGACACATAGCCGGTTGCCGGTGGTCCGGTCTGCCACGTATCTAGTATATCCAGACCGCCGACCCCGCCAATAGTGGACGAAACAGCAATATGGCGACCCGCGGTCGCCATCTCAAAACTGCCACCACCTGCCACCAGGGTGACGTTTCCAGCCAGAGTAAAACCCTTATCCGCCCCGCTCACGCCAATGAGCCCGTTGTCAAACCGCAGGTCAGCGACCGTGATAGTGGCGGTCGTGCCCGTGGTATTACACCATAGCCCATCTCCGTAGATGGTGAGCGAGTCACCCTGAAAGGTGTGATCTGAAGAATTCGCTGGCGTCCGCAGAGTGCGGCCGGAAGGAACCTCATAATCATTGCCCGAAGATGGCGCCAGACCATCAGACCAGTTTACACCCGAAATAAAGCTCGACTGGCCTGCCGTGTCGCTGGCGGTCAGAGTAATGGTGGCGGCCTGTGTGGTTGCCGTTGCCGCCAAACCGAGCAGCAGCGTTACGGCAAGTGCCGGCACCATCGCCAAGATAACAGCAGAGGATACAGGTTGTCTGTTTACGCGTGTCATAACTTTTCTCCTTTTGTGAAAAAAAACGTGAAAAAACTCGTAAAAACAAAACGCACTCTTGCGGTGACAAAACGGCCCGCGGCTAATGGGGCGTCAACCTCCTTTCTTTTGGCCGATTTATGTCACCAGGGTCAGCACGGACCACGAGTCCGTCTGGTTGTGCCAGGGCCGACTTGCTTGAAGTCGTTCGAGCATTGAAGCCGCCTCGCCACCTCATATGGTTCGGGAACAAGGCGGCGTAATAGTGTGCCTTGATCCGATCGGAACCGAGCACGTCGCCGTAGATAGCCACCTCGTCCATCAAGCCATAGAAATATCTCTCCGGCGTGGCGTGGCCGTCTCTCAGCCAGGCCCCGATCTTAAGCGGTGCGATATCGGCCGTCTCTGTAGTGGTGTACGATATCGTCTGCTGGTGGTCTCCATTGACGTACAGATCGGCAACCTTGCCCAACTTGTCGTACGTCAGTACGAGGTGGTGCCACCGGCCCGCAATGAAAATGTAGCTGAACGCTGCATCAGTTGGGTCGTTGCCATTGACGCTCAGAGTATAAGGGCTGCCGTTTCTGAGGAAGGTGTGAACGTAACCTTGCGACCATCCGTCGCGAGAGACGAGCGAACGTATATTACTACAATCAGTGCCTCGATTTAGCCACAATTCGATTGTGAACTTCTCGTAGCCGTTGATCGCGTCTGTCAAGTCGACGTAGTCACCCCCAAACTCGACTGCATTTCCCAACTGTTGATACGCGCTGGTCTGCCCCAAGCTGGGGTTGCCGTAATACGTGCCGTCGTGGCTGTTGCCGGACGAATCGGCGGCCTCAGTGCCGCCGGTTTCTTCGAAGCGGTAGTAGACGATCGGACTATCTGCTTTGACGTATTGTTCGTAGATCGGTTCAGTTTGTGCCGGCGTCGGCAAGCCGACCAGCAACGTCCGCTTGCCTTGCGGATCGACTCGAACGGCCTGGCCGGCCTCAATGCGTTCTTTGACGACGAACCCGGCGCCGCCTTCGGCCGACTGTAGCTCAACGGCCCCGGCGAATACGTACACTTTAGCACCGCAATCCGGGGCGACCTCGACACCGAACTCGGTGCCAAGATCTACGATTGTGGACGTGGGCGTCTCGACAGTGAACCCGGCGGCACGCTTGGATACTTTTGCGGTAAGTTTGCCGACATCCAGCCGGCAGGCGTTGGCTTCCTCGACGGTGAACTCGACCGGCCCTTCCAGTACGACTTTCGCCCCGTTGTAGTAAGTGATCTCCAGCAGCCCGGCGTCCAGTTTCAACTCGCGGCCGAGACCTAAGTGGGCGTACCGCAGCGGCGGCAGGTAATTGTCCGACCAGCGGCAGTTGTGCTTGCCGGTAATTCGTGCGACGAACTTGAATTTTCCATCCTTGTCCACGCCCCGGAGGCCTGTGCCACTGGTTGTGCTGCCGTCGTCGCTGGAGTTGTAAGCGCAGTTAAAGCGACTTCGCTCATATGTCGGTGCGGGCAAGAT
>DAOWNK010000256.1 GCA_030642635.1 Pirellulales bacterium | reverse complement strand
TTCTGGACGACCTACGAGAACTGGAAGACCGGCATACTCAACTACTTCGACGGGCGTTACACCAGCGCCGCGGTCGAGGGTATCAACAACAAGGCCCGGGTGATCACCAAGCGTTGCTACGGCGTGAAGTCACCCGGCACCCTCTTCAGCCGGCTGTTTCTGGACCTGAACCGGGCCTCGGAAGCGGTCCAGCGGAGCATCGCCGAGCTACGCGAGATGGCCGCCGGCCTGAAGGCCGTGTTTCTAGCGTTTTGCACCTAAAAACGGAAGAGCCGAATGTAGTAATGGCGAGATGGCAATGGGTTATGGCGCTGGCCATGTGTGCGCCCATGGTACTTTGGAGTGCGGCGGCGCCGGGCGACGATGAAGCCAAAGAGGAGAAGACTCTCGTCTTCCGGTCGTCCTTGGTGGCTATTGATGGCCGGATGATTCTCGTGCGCTCGCACCTGGTCGGACGAGAAAGCGCCCTGCCAAAGCTGAGCGCGGCTGCGGATTCCTCGGCCAAGGGTAAGCCGATCCCGGCGGATGCCAGCGTCGCGGTCCGCCGCAAGATCGAAGTGCTGGCCGACGATGCAACTCACCGAAAGGTCAAGGTGACGTGGCAGAAGATCGATCTGGACGTGCCGCCGACGGCCAAGAACTTTGCGCTCGTCACCGAAGGGGCCGAGTTCTCCGCCTCCTCGACGGCCGGCAAGATCACGCTTGGCCAGCAGAAGGATCGCAACGCCCGCATGGAGAGCATCCAACTCCGGTGGCGGGATAAAACCATCGGCCAATATCCCGACTGGCTTGCCGTCAAGTTCCCCCAGCCACGCCAGATCGACACCGTTATCCTGCGGACCTTCGGCGAGCACGTCCACGGCCGGAACAAAGAGGGCATACGCGACTACCAGCTCCAGTACCGCACGTCGGGCGGCAACTGGACTACCCTCGCATCGGTACGGAACAACACCAAGGAATATCTCGTTCACAGGTTCCCGCCGGTGATAACAGACCAACTCCGCGTTCAGGTAACTGCAGGGAACGTCCACGATGAGATCGGCTGGCGAACAGAAGGATGCCGCAGTCGCTCGGGCAACAGCCGTTTTTCACGGTTGCAGGATTTCGAGGTATTCAAGCTGGGTCCGCAACCTGTCAATCGGGTGGAGGAACTCTCGCGAACCGTGACCATCGAGAAGTCGGCCAAAGGATGCATTGCGGTCTTCAAGGACGAGGTGCCAATGCCCGAGGGCGTCGCCTCATCGCCGGACTATCTGGCCGAAGTGCTGCGGCAAGCAGGCTACGGGGTGACGTTCCTCGACGCGGAACTGCTCTCGAACACCTCACTGCTGGCAAAGGAGAACTTCGACCTGTTCATCCATCCCTACGGCTGCTCGTTCCCGCTGGGCACGACGCTCTACCAGTTCCTTGAGCAAGGGGGCCACTTGCTCACGCTCGGCGGGCAGGCCTTTACCAACGTGGTGGTCCGTTCGGCCGACGGCAAGCTGCTGGCCACCGGCTACGATCCCGGAATCATCACCACGCCGGCCAAAATGGTTCGGAAAGACTGGTACGCACCGCTTCGGGAGCAGATCGGGCTTTTTGCCGGACCGTTCCAGACGTTCGTCCAGGTTGCGTCGGCACGAGCCGTCAGCGGCCAGCATATCATCAACCCGGCTATCCGTATCAACGGACCACTGGAAGGCTACCCGTCCACTGGTCTTGTCGGACAGGTCATCCCCATCGAGGAGGAGGAGCAATACGTTCAAGAAGGCAAGGAGATGACTTACATTCTCAACTCCCGCGTGGGTACGAAGAAGATCGGGGCAATGCACCGCCTCAATGCCAACTACAACTATTTCATGTTTAACAAGACCTGCGCCCGCTGGGTGCCGCTGCTGGAGGCCCACGACCTGTACGACCGGCCCCGCGGCTCGGCCGGGGCAATGATCCTCAACCACGACGGGCGTTACCGCGGCTCGATCTGGACGTTCTTCGGCGCGACCAATCGCGACCTCTTCCCGCCCGGTGACGAGACGATGGGCAAGGCCCTGCTGAACATCGTGGGTTTCGCGATGCGCGGCACATTCCTGCACGGCCTGCGACCGGGCTACAATTGCTACCGACAAGGTGAACGCGCCGCCGCCCGCGTCTTCGTTGAAAACTTCGGTTCGGCAGACCGCACTGGCCGGGTGACGTTCACGTTTCTGCCTTTGAAGTCAGAAGAGGTTGCCTTCAAGCAAGAACAAGAAATTCGTCTACCCAAGGAAAAATCGACGTTGGTCGAAACGTCGTGGGCACGCGCAGCGACGACCTGCACCGCATCGGACAGCATGGCGAGGAGCCGCTGGCGCGGGTGCGGCGAGTTCTACTGGTGGGCTGCACGCTATGGAGACGATGCGGCTCATCGCTTCTATCTCGACTTTCCACACCTCTACTTCGCAATGGGCTACTCCTGGATGCTCAACTGGGAATGAGGTGATGACGACAGCATGATCTTCCCGTGGGGTATCGTTCACCCGTGCGACCGCATTGCTAAGGCCCCGCTGCACACGTACCGCAATCTAAGCTGGTTCTTCCGCTCGTTCCGCCCGAAGTATGTGCAACCCGACCAGAAGCGGCGGCACCCCGAGCGGCTGAAGAAACTGGCCGGTGTCGAACCTGTCGAACCGTTGACCGATCCGAAGGTTCCAACTTCGCTGCGTAAGGCAGGCCGCGAAACCACGATCAATCCAAGTGAACCATACGGCGACTGGAAGCAGCAATACAAAGGCCGCGTGGCCCTGCGCCTGCGACCGGCAGGTGCACACGTGCTGGCAACCGATGCCGAAGGAGGACCGGCCGTTGTCAGCCACAAGCTCGGCAAGGGCCGTGTGGTCTTCAACGCCGACTTGAGCACCAATGCACCTGCTGCGCTCATTGAAGCCTTTTTGCGCGAAGCGGGTATTGAACGTGTCCATACTGAACCAGACGATCCCGCTCGCATCCGCGTGTTCCGACTACCCACCCAAGACGGCGAGGTTTACGGCATCACGGCGTCAGCAGCGCAGAAAGCTGTAACGATCAAGACGGCAACAACTCCCGTTACGTTGAGCATTTCTCGCTCCCCGATGGTTATGGCGGGCCTTGACAAACAGGGGCGGCTGACGGCCTGTGAAAGCGACGGCCTGGTAAAGGTATCCGGGCGGACGATCGTCGATGCCACGGCCTCGGTGATGATTTTTGCCCTGGATCGCAAACCGATCGAGCAATCGGAAGCAATCGTCCTGCTACCGCAGCCCTATGTACCAGCGGATGTCACGCTGCGTGCTTCTCCCACGCTCGACTTGCTCGAGATAGGCGACGTTATCGACGGCGTCTGGCGAATGCGGCATCAAGTCCCGGTCCAAGCCGGCCCAGATGGCGTAAAGTGAGCGCGCCGCTCAGGTTCAACACCTTACCGCGCTGCTTCAAGGTTACTTGGAGCAGCCGCACGCTCTTGACGTTCAGGAGGGGCAAGCCTCGCCCGGGAAATGATTGCACAATCCATTACATCACAATCGAAGGACACTTTAATGTTACGCAACAAAATCTTTCTCGCAGTTGTTACAATCTTAATACTCCAGGCATCAGCAGCCACGTCGTCCGAACTTAAGGACGTGCTCACCGACGATGCGATTCCCGGCTGGGAACCAAAGGGCGGGGCAACCAAAGACTCTTGGGTGGTAAAAGACGGCGTGTTGATGTGTACCGGCAAGGCCGAGGGGCGAAAGGGAAGCGTCGCCGATTGGGGTATGGCATGGATCGGCACCAAGGCGGACTACACCGATTTCATTCTGGATTTTCAGTTTAAGCTGTCGCCGGGGGGCAACAGCGGTGTTTTCATTCGTGTGCCGAAAGTAGGGCATCCGACGTTCGACGGCATGGAAATACAAATCCTTGACGACCATGCCGACAAGTATAAAAACATTCCGCCAGACCGATCCTGCGGTGCACTTTACAAAATCGCCCCATGGACCAAACAAATGGTCAAACCGGCTGGCCAGTGGAACCATATGCGAGTCACAGCCGACGGCGACCACATTGTCGTGGAACTCAACGGCGAAAAAGTCGTCGACGCCGACGGCCGGTCGCATCCGGAAATCCTCAAGCGCTCGCCGCGCGGACCGGTCGGACTCCAAAACCACGGCACTATCATGTGGTTTCGCAATATCAAGCTGGCAAACATGGCCAAGGATCGGGCCGAACACAAGAAGTAGCGGTGAATATTCCCGCCTGTTGATCCCACTCATTTCGCTTCAGTACATCCGCATGTCGGCTCTTCCAATATCCGGCCTCGCAGTGAAGCTCGCTCACCATCCGGCGCAACGCCTGGACCTCGCGCCGCAGGACAGCTAGCCCGCATTTCTCAGTGTGCCGTGTAAAGGCGGCGATTTTCAGTGGGTGCGAATCCCACCCGGCAACTTGTTGCTCCAGCCGGTAGCACTTGGAGCGGTGGAAGGAGGTAACGACTTCTATTGAAGCACTCCAAGAAAAGGGTCACTTGGTGACTCAGCGAGTATGCAGGCCGTAACGTGAG
>DAOWNK010000326.1 GCA_030642635.1 Pirellulales bacterium | reverse complement strand
CGCATTATATGCTATACTGGTAATAGAAACAGCGTATTGTAATCGCAGGGCTTACCGCAGCGAGGAGGTTGATGATGCGATGTATCTGTCCTTACTGCTCGAAGGCGACCCGGCAGGTGAAGAACCTCTCCGGCCCGAACTTCTGCCCGTATTGTCACGGGCTGTTCAACATCCGCCCGCAGGAGAAGGTTCCTCCGTGGATTCTGGGTGTTTTGGTGGTGCTGGCGGGTAATTTGCAGATCATGGTGTGATGCCGTCAAATGGCGCGTAGGCGGTATTGCTCATCAGCGAGTCGCCGGGTTTATCCCGGTGCAAAGTAAGCGAGGGGACAAGCTCCGCGGCTCGCTACCGGCCCGATTCCGTAAGCAAAGCATCGAGTTGTTCGGCCAACTCACGCGGCAACTCATCAAGCACCTTTCGCCCGACCAGGCCAACGTCGATCATGTCGCGTAGATGTACCCGGTCTTGGTCGCGGTTGGAGATGAGCTTCATACGGATCAGGCCGGCCAGTGAAACCACGTAAAGATCGGAAGCCGGCGTTTCTCGCTGGTCGATTGTCGGCGAAGGCAATTCATATTCCGGGCGGACTTTCTCGCCCGCCCAGACCAGGTGAACGGCACTGCGAGGGTTCGGATCGCTGCGGTCGAGAAACATGCCGACCCCCATCACCTCGAAGTAGTCCATCTCGACGGACAATGCCGCCGCACGTGCCCTGGGAAGGTCCTCTCGGCGGATGAGGATATCAACGTCCTTGGTGGTGCGTACGGCGGCCGGGTCTCTGGTGGCCACCCACAACGCCACGGCTTGTCCTCCTACCAGGGCGTACGGCACGGACGCCTTCTCCAACGCAGTGGAAATCCGTTCCATGCGAGCAGTGACCTCGTCGAGCGCCATCAGGTGCCGCTCCCAGTGTCTTTTGCTTTGATCGACTGATTTTGTTTGCATGGGTGTTAGGCTACATCAACCGACGTGTGGTTTCAAGGCCGGCGGCACTTCTCGCAAATCAGCCGGATGTTCTCCGGCGTGTTGCTTCCGCCTTCGCTCAGCGGGACGATGTGCTCGAAGTCGATCTGCTTGTAGCTGCCGCATTTTGCGCACTTTCCATGGTCTCGTCGCCAGACGGCCACGCGCACGTTTTTCGGCACGGCCTCGACGGTTGCACCGGCCGGCCCTGCCGAGAAATCGTGTGTGAGCCGATCGTGTTTCTGCCGGTCTTTTTCCGCCACATCGGAGAACATCAGCGCCAGGCCATCGTTGCTTGCGGCAACCTCGGACGGCTTGAGTTCCCAAACCCACTGCCCGAACAGATAGCACGGCCGATCCATCGGTCCGTTGCGCCACCACTGCAACGGCGTATCTTCCGCCAGTGCAGAGTTGATCCGGTCAAGCTCCTCTAGTGTGTCGAATTTCCTGATAGTGTGCAGAGTCAGGTCGAGGCTGCAGTTGAGAACGGAAAACGTATCCCGGACGGGATGATACTGTGCAAAGAACTGCGAGGCGTGCAGAAACCGTCCGTCCCGTTCGACCGCTTTGATTGCGTACTTGTCTTTGAACAGCGAGGTGTAGTCGTTCAGGTATCCGCCTAATTGCCGCTTGCGCTGGGCCGCCTCGGCCGAGAACGGTGACTGCCGGCAATTCTCCTCTGCCTGGCGATGCTCCTCGATCAGCCGGTCGACCATGCGTATGTACTCCGCCCATACTTCATCGACCGGCGCCTCGGGCGAGTAGACGAAGTCGCCGTAGTTGTCCATTCTTGTTTTTGTGGGCATTTTGGAAGCTATCAGTAGTCAGCTATCAGCTATCAGTAATCAGCTATCAGCTATTGCTATTGAAAACTGAAAGCTGATAGCTGATAGCTTTCTAAATTGTAGCTTGTCGGTTGGTGCAAGAATTTCAGGAAACCGCACGGCCGCACAACCGCTGCAATCGAAAAACAGTGACATGTTGCTCCTGCTGCGAAGCCGCAAGCGGCAGCTCGCCCCCAGCCCCAACACCCGATCCTCGATTAAACCTCAAATTCGGCAATCAGGCAGGCAAAAACACCGCAGAATCCCCTGATTCGTTAAACTTCGCAGCTTGACAAACCGGGTTCGTGACATAGGTTTCATTACAGAGGCAGGGTGCAACAGCATCCGCTCATGGGAGGTTTAATTGGCCTGTAGCCTTTTCATCTGCAAGATGAAGGGCTTGGTTTTACTAAGTACTGGGACTCTGGAGGGTGCGTTGCAGGCCGGCGTCGGCTCAAGACGGAGTTGGCGCAAGTATCCACCGGACCCAAACCTTGTTTTTATTCCGGTCGGTTTCCACTTTTCGGGAATCGAGATTGGAATGGAGGAATACCATGAATTTGCTTGCTAAGAGAGTGCACCGTTTCCTCGTTTCAGAGGATGGACCCACCGCAGTCGAGTATGCGGTGATGTTGGCGTTGATCGTGATTGTGTGCCTGACGGCCGTCAGCGCGATCGGCACAAACGCCAAAACCACGTTCAATACCGTTGCCGAAGAACTCGGCGGCAAATAGGCCGTCGTGCAACGGAACGTGAACATTGCGAAAACCGGAAGAAGCCCCCTCGGCGCCTGTAGGATTCGGCGCCGAGGGGCGTTTTTTTAAGCTATTGTATAGGTAGGGACCAGGGGCTAGGGGCTAGGGGCCAGAGAAAGAGGGAAGAGACCAAAATTGCTCCTTTCTGGCCCCTAGTGCTTTGTCAAACCTAAAATTACGGGTTGGGTGCCATGTCCACGCTTGCGTGGACATGCCTAAAACCTCGATCAACATGCCCACGCTTGCGTGGGCATGGCACCCGAATTTTTAATCATGACATAGCACTAGCCCCT
>DAOWNK010000081.1 GCA_030642635.1 Pirellulales bacterium | reverse complement strand
AGAGATTTACATCCCGTACGAAAAGCTGCGCCAGGTGTTCGAGAAGCACGGTCGCGGCGTGTTTCTGCCATACGAGAAGTTCCAGGAGTTATGGAAGGCCGCCAGGCAAAATACCGCAAAACCGGACGAACTAAAGCCGCCGCTGGGGGCGCTGATCACTGAGATCGAGAATAAGGCAACCGTCGAAAAAGACGTTGTCCGAGTAAAGGCGCTGTTGAAAATCGAAATCTTAAACGAAGGCTGGAACGAAATACCGTTGCGACTGGCCGACGCCGCCATTATCAACGCAACATTGGACGGCAAGCCCGCCAGAATCGTCGGCGGGCCGAACAAACAATACAAACTACTGGTCGAAAAGAAAGGAAAGAAACCGGAACAGATCGAACTGAAGCTGGAATACGCAAAGGCGATTGACCGAAAGCCGGGCAGAAACAGCGTATCGTTCCAGACGCCTCGCTCACCGGTCAGCCGGTGGCGGGTGACGATTCCGCAATCCGGCGTGAAGGTGAACATCCACCCGCTGATCGCCGCAACCGAAGTGCCGGCGGATGAAAATCCAAACGAAACCGTTGTGTTGGCGTTCGTCGGCGCCGCGGCCGTGGTCCGAATAGACTGGAACCCGAAGGCGGAAGGCGCCACCGGGCTGGAAGCGCTGGCAAGCGTTCAGGCACAACAGCAAGTTTGGATTAACCAGGGTGTTACACGAACGCGAACCCAATTGGCCTATACGATAGCTCGGGCGGAACTGACGCAATTGGTCATCGAAGCGCCCGCCGACCAGAAGGTGGTCAACGTATTCGATGCAAACGTCCGGCAATGGTCGGTCGAGGCCGCCGGCGATCTGCAAAAGATTACGGCACAACTGTTCGAGCCGGCCAAGGGCACGCAGAATCTAACGGTCGAATTGGAAAAGTTCACCGGCGAGAAGGACCGCCGGACCGTCAATGTGCCGATGGTCAAGGCCGTCGGCGTGGGACGGCAGCAGGGCGTGGTGGTGGTCAACGTGGTTGAGGGTCTTCGGGCGGAAGCCGCGAAGCACAGCGGTTTGTTGCAGATCGATGCAAGCGAACTGCCCGACACGCTGAGACGCGGCGACTGCACGCTTGCATTCCGATACGCCGTCGTACCGTTCGAGCTGGTCCTGACGGTCGAGAAAATTCAACCTCGCATCCTCGTCGATTCGCTGGTCGAGGCGTACCTTGAGCCGAAGAAGATTTCCGTCGATCTTTCGGCAGTTTACGACGTGCAACGGGCGGGCGTGTTTCGCCTGGAATTGAACGTACCGGCCGACTACGAGGTGTGCCAAGTACGTGGTTGCGAGTTGCCCGGGGCCAATGCGGTACAGGTAGACGGACATTACCTTGACGGCGAAAAGAAGAACCGACTGGTGGTAAACCTATCCAAAAAAGCGATCGGGCGGGTCGGACTGCTGGTCGAATTGCAAAAAGAACTCGACGAGCCGGACCTGTTGGCCCCCACCGGCAAGGCGGCGACAATCGAGCCGGCTGTGCCATACGTCGTCGGCGAGCCGGTCGAACGGGCAACCGGCCGGCTGGTGGTCTATGCCCCGGAGAGTCTGCGCATCAACCCGACAAAAATTAAAGATTTGCGTGCAGTTACGTTCAATGAGGCACTCAAGGGAATGCAATCGACACGCGGTGGCAAGATCGCCGATGTCCGTCCGGTGCTTGCGTTCGCCTACGCAAAGGCTCCGGTCGCACTCGCTCTGTCCGTCGAGCGTCGCAAACCGCAACTCACCATCAAGCAACTGCTCATTGCGAGTATCGAAGACGGTGTGCTCAAATACCGGGCGAATTTCCATTACAACGTCCTCTACAGCGGCGTGAAGTCGTTGCGAATCGACGTGCCGGCCGACGTGGCGGCGACGCTGCGAAACAATACGCCCGGAGTACGCGAAAAAATTATCGATCCGCCGCCAAAAGACCTTGCCGAAGGGTACGTCGCATGGAGCCTTGCCGGAGAGACGGAACTGCTGGGCAGCGGTAAGATCGAACTGAGTTGGGAAAAGAAAATCGAAAAACTCGGCGTCGGCAAAAGCGTCGATTTGCCGGTGCCACGCCTGAAACCGATGAACGTCGACCGTGCATGGGGACAGATCGTGCTGATTAAAGCCGAAACAATCGACGTACACGAATCGGACGACTTGAAAGGACTCCGGCCGATCGATCCGCAACACGACCTGATTACACCCGTGGCCGGTGCGGCCCGGGCGTTCGAGTTCCACGACGATTGGACGCTTGTGATCGTCGCCACACGCTACCGGCTTGAAGAGGTAAAGCGAACCGGCATCGAGTGCGCCGTCGTGCGGATGGTCGTTACGCGAGCAGACCGGATTCCGGTGCAATCGCTCTATCGGATGCGCAGCGTCCGCCAGCGGTTGGAACTGACGTTGCCCGACGGCGTGACGTTCGACAGTTCACCGCTGCGGATCAATGGGCGCCGGGTTCCGCTGGAACAAGGCCGGAAGGGACGCTACTTCGTGCCGTTGGCCGATTCCAACTCCGACAAACCGTTCCTGCTGGAGCTTCGCTACACGGTGCCGGGCGACGGCAGCAGGCTCGAACTGCCGCAATTTCCAATGGAACCGGCCGTGCAGAAGGTATTCCTTTGCGCCTACTTGCCGGACGAGTGGACGCTGCTGGGGGCAACCGGGCCGTGGACCAAGGAGTCCTCTTATTTGGACAACGAACGGCTCATCGCGCAGGTCTGCCAAGGTATCGACGACCTGACGGGCGATCCGGTCGAGCAGTTCCAAACCGATGGGCGGCTGCACGTTTACTCGACCATGTGCCCGGCGCCGCCGCCGAAAGGTCTGTTAAAGCTGAAAACCATGCACCGCACCGCCCTGGATGCGTTGGTCTTCGGCATCGTGGTGCTCGTCGGACTGCTGTTGTTGCGAGCTGGTATTGCCGCCCGGGCATTGGCGATCGGGGTGTTGATCGTGGCATTGGTCCTAAGCGGCACGTTCATGCCAACCTTCTCGGAACAAATCCTGGGCGGCGTGTTGGCCTCGGCAGTGTTCATCGTGCTGGTAATTTGGACGGTGTGGTACTTTATGCGAAGGCGTCCGCGTGTATCCGACAACGAAGGAGACAAGACCGATGCATAAATCACAACAATGCCGCTGGCGGTTGCGCAGTGTCTGGGGTGGCCGGGGCATAGCAAAGCGGTGCCCGGGAACTGCTGGGGCATCGCCTGCGGCTCTGCCGCCAGCCACCCATATACGCGACCAACGGTCGCGGCTTTATATGGTTATCGCCGCGTTGGCGACGATCTGTGTCGGCACGGCCGCGGCCGCTGCAGAAGAAAAACCCGTGCGCGAGATATTCGTGCCGTTTACGGACCTCGACGTCTTGCTCCAACATCAACCAAATCGCGTGTTGCTCTCGCGCGATGAGTATAACGCACTGATCGAGAAGGCGAAGAAGACGCCTGAGACACCTGCGCCTGCACCGGCCGTGTCGCTCTCGGGCGATTACAATGTAACGGTTCACGACCGGCGTGCGCATATCACCGGTACGCTTTTGATCGACGTGCTTGCGGACGGGCTACACGCCGTTCCACTGGATATCACCGGCGTGGGTCTGCAAAGCGCAAAGCTGGACGGCCGCAGCGCGGCGATCGGCCGAGGCGACGGCGGGCGGCTCACGCTGTTGGTCGAAGGCAAGGGCCGGCATCGTCTCGATCTGCAAATGGTTGCACCGCTACAGGCCGAGGCTGCCCGACAGGTGTTGCAATTCCGCTTGCCTCGCACTTCGGCAGCCAGGTTGCGTTTGAACGTCCCGGGCGATGTCGAGATCAAAAGCGGCGCCGAACTGCTCAGCCGCATCTTCGACGCTCAGGCCGAGGTCACGCATTTCGAGCTGCTCGCACGCGGCGGCACGGTCGCGTTGGTCATGTCGCCCAACAGCCGGCTGAAGCGCAGGCAACGGACCGTCGTTGCACGTAGCGTGCTGGTCGCCCAGCTTACCGAGGCCTACGAAAAGCTGCACGCGACGGTTTCGCTGGACGTGTTGCATTGCGGAGTCGATCGCTTTCGCTTCGTCGTACCCAATGGGTTCGAGATTACCAACCTGGATTCGCACCTTTTGGACCGCTGGAACGTCGAAGTAGACGGAGATCGCAAGTTGCTGAACGTACACCTGCGCGAGCAGACCACCGAAACCGTGGTGCTGAACCTCTCGGCAATCAAGACCGCCGGCCGGTTGAAACAGTGGCGGTTCCCACGGCTCGAACCGCTGGAAGTCGTCGGCCATGTTGCGGTCGTCGGGCTGCTGGTCGAAGACCGCTTAAACACCGAGTCGCTAGAGGCCGAAGGGCTGATCCCGATCGACACCTCGGTGCTCGACCGTGCGTTGCCGGTGACGATATTCAACGCCGAGCCGGGCACCCCGCCGCTTAAATCGGTTGCGGCCTACTATGCGGCAGGAAAGGATTTCAGCCTGACGGCCAACTTCAACAAGCCGCCGGCAAAGCTTTTCGTACGCAGCAATATACTATTGATCCTCGATGAAAAGGGCCAGGAGGTTCGCGGCGGGTTTGCAATGGTCCCGCAAGCCGACAAGCTTTTTGAATTCGATTTCACGGTTCCGCCGCACTGGCACATAGCCGGTGTAATCGGGACCGACGAAAAGCCGCTGGCGTTTGAACGCTACGGGCAAATCGACAAACCGTCGCGGGTTCGCGTGCGATTGAGCGAAGCCGTGACGCCCGGCAGCCAGTACACGGTCAACTTCCATGCCGTCTGCTCGCCGGAGGGTTGGCTGTCCGACTGGACGCAACGGCCGGTCGAGTTCCCAAGGTTCACGGTCATCGGCGCGACCGACGACGTCGGTGCGATTGCGGTCGACGTGCGCGACGATATGACGGTCCGGCCGGACGTGACCGAGCAGCTTACTCCGCTGGACGAGAACGAAAAGGCGCAATACGGCCTGGCCGAGGTCGCCGCCCGACTGGCCTATCGCTACGAAACGCAACCGTACAAGGCGACGCTCGCCGTACAGCGGACCGTGCCGAGGCTGACCGCACGGACGTACTCGTTCCTGCACGTCGAGCCGCAGCGGCTGACCGCCCGATACGAAGTGCTGTTCAACGTCGAGGAGGCTCGAACGCGCGAGCTGTCGATTCTGTTGCCGAAAGAGACGCCGGCCGCGCTGTCGATTCGCGGCCTGGGCAATGTGAAGCTGAAGCAATACTCCAGCGAGATTATCGACGACATGCGGCGTTGGAACGTCCTGCTGGAAGGGGCACGACGCGGCACGGTCGGCCTGGCGGTAGACTTCCGACAACCGCTTTCAGAGCAAGAACCGAAGGATTTTATGCTGCCGATCATCTCGGCCGGCGGAGTTGCTTACCAGTCGGGCACGGTGGCGGTCGAGGGGAGCACGGAATTGGAAGTCGCGGTGAAAACGGACGCACGCCGGGTCGATGTCGGCGAGTTGGTCGATGCCCGGTACCGGCCCAGCCGCAGACTGTTGGGCGCCTACGGGTTCGTCGGCGACCCGGCCGACGGCCGGATCGACGTGAAGGTAGACGTATTCCGTCGGCCCGGCTACAAACTCCCGCCGGCCATTGTCGAGCGTGCCGAGTTGAGCACCCACCTTTCGGCCGAGGGCACAAGCCAAACGCAGGCTGAATTCTCGCTGCGGACCAAGTCGCTTTATCTGGAAATAAAACTCCCTGAAGACTCCACGCTATGGTCGGTCTGCCTGGACGGCGAACCGATCAAACCGCAACGCCAGGACAATCGGCTGCTGGTCGGCCTGTCGTCCGGCGATGCCAAGTTGCGAAACTTGCGGGTTGTCTACGCCACGCCGGTCCGAGCGGTGACCACCAGCGGACGGGTCCGCGTGCCGGCGCCGCATTTGTTCCTTCGATCAGATAAGGAAACGCCGAGCGAGGAAATACCGCTTGCCGAGTTGGTTTGGCGTTTGCACCTGCCCAGCGGATACGAGGTGGTGCGGACCGGCGGCACGTTGGTGACCGACCAGGTGACAAAGCCGCTGCCGGCCGCCGTACATGTTGCCGGCGTGCTTTACCACCTGGCCGGCGGTTTGAATTCACCGCTCCTGCTGCCGTCGATACAGTGTTCACGTGAAGCCGCCCGTGAAGCCAACCGTGAAGCCGCCAGACGTCATGCGGAGTTGGAAATGATGGCAGTAAATGCGCCTGCCGAATGTGAGGAATCCATTTGCTTGTTAGAGGATAGTAGCCAACTCGGTGTCGTCGCAATGCAGCCAACAAACAGACTTGCAGTAAAACCCGCTGGTTCACTTCGCATCGAAGGCGATCCATTCGCTGCTGACCTTGACATTGATAAGCCCAAGGCCGAAGAAGAATCAGACGAAAAGTCAAAACGCATCGCGACATACGACAGCAGCTTGCAGGGCGTCCGCAGCCTGGAAATCGACCTTGACCAAAGCCGTAGCGGCGGCGAACGGGTGATTACATTCCGCAGCCTCGGCGCCGAGCCGGAACTGGTCGTTACGCTTGCCGATCGCTCGCGTTTCGACGCGTTGGCCTACGCCCTGGCACTGGCCGTAGCACTGCTTGGGCTGGCGATGACAAACCGCTCGGTTACGGCCAAGGCGCGGCTGATCGTTATTGTGGCCCTGGTCGCCACGCTGGCCCCGCTACCGTTTAATTGCGTGGCCGCCGTGCGAATATGCAACATGATCTTCTACGCCGCCGCGCTGCTGGTGCCGTATTACCTGGCCGCCGGCGCGGCGAAGTGGTTGTACCGGTTGCTGTTGCGTGCGTGTTCCGCCTTGGGGCTGAAGGCTGTTGTCGGTGCGACGATTGTCGTGTTGGCGGCCTGCTCGGCGACGACCGTACGGGCAGACAAGCCTAAAGACGCCTCCGGCCGGTATGTAATCCAGGTGGTCGAGCCGGCCCCGCCGGTCAACGTGCCCGACGACGCTATAATCCTGCCGTACGACCCCAAGTGGCCGTCGGTGGTGAAAAACGCCGACAAGCTGCTCGTGCCGTACAAGCGATACGTCGAGCTATGGAACCGTGCGTATCCGGACAAGAAGATCGGCGACCGCAAGGCGCCGGCGGAATATGCGCTGGCCGGCGTTGCGTACAAGACGACGCTCGGCGGAGAGGATTATCTGCTGATCGGCGGCGAGATGGAAATCGACGTTTTCGTCGACGGCTACGTGACCATCCCGCTTGGGCTTCGCGGCGGCGTGTTGGCCATGGCCGAGCTGGACGGCAAGCCGGCGAAGCTCAGTGTGCCACTGCTTCGCAGAAGCAGTGCAGGCGGCAACTCCAAGCACTGCTTGCCTCTTCAGCAAGCAGTGGCACACCGTGACGAGAAATGCTCGCTGGTTGTGCTCCACGTGCAAGGCAAAGGCCGGCACCGTTTGGAATTGGCGGTACGTATGCGGCTGTCGCGTCAAGGCGGATGGCGGGCGGTCGAGGGCGTGTTGCCCGCGGCGCCGGCCGGCGAGTTGAAAATCACTGTGCCGAAAGGACAGACCGAGTTACGGCTGGGACATGTTGCCGATCGACGCAGTTTTGAAACCGAAAAGGCCGACGAAAATGTAGCAACCGTACTGGGCGCCGGCGGTGCGGTAAGCGTCCGATGGCGGCCGAAGGTGGCCCAACGACAGGTCGATCGCAGCCTGACCGCCGCTTCCACCGCCGTGTTGGACGTGCAGGAAGACGGCCTGCGGCTGGTTTGGCGACTGACGCTTCAGTTCCGACACGGCCGGCGCGAACGGTTCAGCGTCGACGTGCCGAACGGCTATCTCCTGGAAAAGGTCGTCGGGGCGAACGTGCGCGGCTGGGAGATTCGCCGGCAGGACGACCGCCGGATAGTCGATGTCGCCTTGTTGAAGGCGGCCAAGGGACAAGAGACTTTCACGCTTCACCTGCGACGAAAACACGGGCAAGATGCCCGTGCCACTGGCGATCGGCAAGATGCCCATGCCACTGGCGATCGGCAAGATGCCCATGCCACTGGCGATCAGCAAGATGCCAGTGGTACTGGCGTCTCGCCAGTTGACTATCAGTTCGACGTGCCGGCGGTAACGCTAGCCGAGGCCGCGTTGCACAACGGTTGCGTGGCGATCCGCCGCGGGGCGTTGTTGCGGCTCCGCACACTCACACGCAGCGGTGTAACTCGAACCGACCTGGACGACGGTGCGATCCGGTCGATCATCGGCGCCGACAATGAAGAAAGCCCGTTGGGAATCAAGCCGTACCAGGCGTATCGGTTCGTCGCCGTGCCGTTTCAGCTCCGTTTGTCGGCCGAGCAGGTCCGGTCGCGGGTTGACGCAACGGTGCAAAGCGTACTGAAGATCGCCGGGCACGAGCGGAACCTGGAAAGCCGCGTCGTGCTGCACGTTCGAGATCGGGCAATTTATCGAGTGCGGATGTTGTTGCCGAACGGGTTGAATCTCAAGCACGTTTCAGCACCGGGCGAGTTTCAATGGGCGTTGACGAAACAGCAGGGGCGAGAATTGCTCAGCATCTACCTGGCGGCCGGACGGCAAGGCGACGTGTCGGTGCTGCTGCGAGGCGCGCTCGGACGAACCGGCAAGATCGAGGAATTGTCGCTGCCGCAACTGACCGTGTTGGACGTCGGCCGGCAGGAGGGCGACCTGGCCGTACAGGTTACCCCGGGCATCGACGTTGCCGTAAGCAATTTGAAAAATTGCAACAGCGTGCTGCTGCGTCAGCTTCACGGTTGGCTCGATCCGTCGCAGCGCACGGCCGTACGTCTGACGTTGCACCACCGCGGCGGCGATTACGGCGGTACGTTGAAACTCTCGCCGCGAAAGGCGATGGTCACGTGCTTTACGATCAGCAACGTGCGAGTTACAGATCGTACGCTGGAGGAAACGATCCTGTTGACGTTCAACATCCGCAACGCCGGCATTCGCACCGTGGCGTTCCAGCTTCCGCGGTGGATGAGCGACTCGCGGATAGATCATCCGCTGTTGCGTCAGAAGACGATCACGCCGACGGGCGACGAGCCGGACGATCCGGTCCGAGTGGTGTTGGAATTTCAGGACGAGGTGTCCGGTCAGTTGCGCGTGCTTGTCGAGAACGACCGGCTGCTTTTGCCGAGAGAATCGCATACGGCGCCGATCCCGTCGGTCGAAACCGGGCGAACCGACCGGCAGTTCGTCGTCGTCGAAAGCACCGGCCGCGACGAGGTCGTAATCGAGCCGCCGGTTGGCCTGGAACCGCTCGGCAGACAGCAGAAACAATGGCGAATGCTCAAGGACATTTTGGCCGGCGGAATTACCAGGGCGTATATGGTCTCGCCGGAGGCCGACCAGCCGAAACTGACATTTAAGACGAGGGTGCGCCGGGACGTGAAAACCGCCGGCGCACGAATCGGGTTGGCCGAAACGACACTGCTGCTGGACGGCGCCGGCGCATATCGGGCGGAAGTCATTTACCGGATCGACAACACAACCGAGCAGTTCTTAACGATCGAACTGCCCGAGGGAGCAAAACTTTGGACGGCCCGGGTGGCCGGCCGGCCGGTCAAGCCGATCAAGGCGCCAAACGCTAACGGCTCCACTGCGGCAGCCGCGTGCCAAGTGCGTATCCCGCTGGTGAAAACGGCGCCCGGCGATCTGGATTACGCCGTGGTGCTGAAGTACGGCGGCCGGATGCCCAGTCTCGGAGCCGTCGGCTCGGTGCGATTCCCGCTGGTGCGTGCAAGGAACATCGGCGTCGAGCTGAGCCAGGTCAGGCTGTACGTGCCGAACAATCACCAGTGGTTCGGTTTCGGCGGGACGATGGGCAGCCCGACCATGGAAGGCGAACTGCTGGCCGGGGTCGTTTCCTATAAAACCAAAATGGCCGAACGACTCGTAGAGACGGCACGCGAGTCAAACCCGTTCGCTCAAATTCGAGCGGCCGCCAATCTGAAACGATTGGGATCGGATATGGAAGACTACGGCTATGCCGGCGACGCAGAGATTGCCGGCGAGAACTTGCAAGCGAAGTTGCAAGCCAACGCCGAGGTGATGGAGCAGGCATCGCAGGAAATCCAGCGGCTTGACGCGGCCGACAAGAGGGACCGCGATCTGAACATCCGCAATCGCGACAGACTCAACGGTCTGTTCGAAGGCCAGGCAACCACCCGTTCGCAAAGCGTGGTAAAAAACTTGGGCTATAACTGGTCGCCGCAAGCGGAAGAAAAACGCGAGAAAGAATCCGGCAAAGAAACCATGTTCAACGAGCGATGGATCGACAGGAACAAGCTCCGCAAATCGGCCGAGCTTGCCCCGGTCCAGGATATTGAAGCAGCGGCAATCAAGGCTGACCTGTCGGAATTCGGGCTTGATAAGGCGCCTCGCAGGAAGCCATTGCCAACAAAACGAGCACAACCACAGGCGCCGCAGATCGCACAAGGCCGAGCAAAAGTCGAACTTGCAAAATCGCTCTCACGCCGACAGGCCGAAATCGGCGAAAAGCGGCGCGGCGAAAGAGACCAGCAACGTCGCTCCGTACAGCGGTATCAGAAGTTGCAACAACAGCAACAGTTGGGCGTGGGCGTCCAACCTGGTTCCGGGCTGGTCGGCGTTGCCGAACCGGCGGACACTGACGGGCTGGGCGACGCTAGCGGACTGGCCAGCCTCGATGTCAAACTGCCGGTGCACGACGGGTTTTATCGGATGTATCGCTTCACCACGCCCCGGGGCGAGGTGGAAATCACCGCCAGAAACGCCTCGAATCTATTGATGAACGTCCTCTTCCAGGTGGCCGCCGTAGCGGTGATCGTCGTAATCGCGGGCTGCCTGCTGCGGTTGTGGCGCGACGGACGGTTTGCATGGCTTGCCGGCGCCGCAGGCTCTACCACGCTAATCTGCGTCGGCCTGCTGTCGCTGCTGATAGGCGTCCTGCCGATCGCCGGACTGGCCGCAGCAGTCGCCGGCGCCGTCGTCAAGGTCCGCTGCCGATTCCCAACCACGCAATGAGCGGTCAGCTATCAGTTGTCAGCTATCAGTTGTCAGTTTGAAAACCTGTAAACAACGTTGTTTTCAAAAGCTGAAAGCTGACTGCTGATGGCTTATACCTTTTTGCCTGCCTATGTTTCACCGCGTGCAAAATGCCCTTGATGCCGTTTTTTGCATACGTAAGTGATTGCCGGCCAATGGGTTGCGTCGATGTATATTTTGCGTTTTGCACCGGTGGGATTTGCTGTCAAGGGCAATTCGCGTGTCGAGAAATCGTCGTAAATACTGTCGCAAAGCCACTTTAGGTCCGGTGTAATTTGCACGTGTTTTGGCCGCCCCAAACGTGCAAAACACAAAAAATTCTCACGCAAAGGCGCCAAGACGCAAAGAATATACGGAAAGACACCCTTTGCGTCTTAGCGTCTTTGCGTGAGACCTGGAACGAGATAAATTGTCAAAGAACGACCGCACAGACGGTGCTGCAATATGGACGATT
>DAOWNK010000034.1 GCA_030642635.1 Pirellulales bacterium | reverse complement strand
TTATTGCAGTTCAAGGTCGATTACGTTGTCGTTCGCTTTGACCTCGACCGTCAGTCCCGAGGTGGTAAGTCGACTGTACTTGACGGGTATCAGTGATTGTGGCGGCTCATATCCTTCTTCTCTCATATAGTCCTTGCCGGGCGGAGGCGGCGGTACGGCCTTGACGGCCACGCGATACGTCCCGGCGGCGGCTTGCAACGCGTAGCTGCCGTCCGTGCCGATGGTTCCCACGGCGACATGTCCGTGCTCGGGGACGAACGTTACGATGCCGATTGTCACCGGCTTGTTCTTGTAGGTGACGTGCCCGCTGATCGGGTAGCGTTTCGGCCCGGTGTGGCCGCAGCCGGAAAGCACCACGGCGACCAACAGCAGACAGGGTAATCGGGTTGTGTTGAAAATTATCATCTGTCACCAACGCGCTGGGCAAGCCCCAATGCCGTTGAATTAAGTGTAAAATTGACAGCAATACAGTGGCACCGGCGGGACGCCGGTGCCACTGTATTGCTGAAACTCAAAATCCTAAGCTAACCGGTTCTCCCCCGGCGACGGTGCCCAGATCGCCGTAGAGCGTGAAATCGATGTTTTCGTTTACGAAGTGTACGCTCCCGTCGGCCATCATAAAATTGACCCCGCCCGGATGCCGGCTGCCGAAGTAGAGATCGTTGAACAGACAGGTTCGGCCCGACGGGCAGTCTAGGTAGCAGAGCGACTTTGGATCGGAATTTATCGGCCAACAAATGTTCTTTGCGGAATAAACACAGACGTGTTCGTCAGGACTCCCAGAGTAATATGCACCGATACTCCAAAGCCGCAGTTGGTATATCCGCTCGCCGACGGCCAGCGTGCTTGAAGTCCCATCTTTGATGTCTGCGATACGAGTGCGGCTGTACGGATAAAACACCCCGTCGGTGTAATAGTCGCCACAGTGCGACTCTTCCAACTCAACTGCATTGCCATTGTGCCCGGCGCCCATCACGCCTGTATAATTGGTCGTCCGCCACTGGCGGTCGCTGTAGATTGGGTCGATTGGCTGCTGACCGTCACTGGGGCAAGTAAAGCCGCTTATGATCTGCTTACCCAATTCGGCGTTCATGCCTTCACTTGCACTTTCCGTTTGGCTGAACTGACCGTATACAGTCCTCTGTTCAAGGTATGGCAGCAGCAAAACGTGGAAACCGGCTCGATGATTCGGGTAAGCGTCCAAATCACTACCGGTCGGGAAGCTCTGCATTGCAGTGTGGTAGTTATGCAATGCAAGCCCCAACTGTTTGAGGTTGTTTGCGCACTGCATCCGTCGTGCCGCCTCGCGCGCGGCCTGGACCGCCGGCAGCAGCAACGCGATCAGAATGCCGATGATCGCAATCACCACCAAAAGCTCGACCAGGGTGAACCCACTCGGACGCCGTTGCACGATGATTGCTCCTTTTCTACCTTGCGGTAAGTTGCACCACCTACTATTCATTCTAATTCTGCACTACACCGTGTCTATGCGCAAAATGGTCGTTCTTGATGTGTTTTTTGGGTATTTGCCGGGTTAGCCGCGTTCCAGCAGCCGTGCCTTCCGCTCCATATAGTAGCGGTAGTTGTCCAGCGAGATGTCCTCGTGCGCAAGGTGGTCCACGCACGGCAGGTATCTGGAACGCTCCAGCAACGGCGCGACACGCCGGGCGAGTTCCGCGTCGATGGCCGCACGATCCTTGGCCAACTGGAGCTTGTTGACGGCGCCGACCAGGAACAGATCGGGGTTGGCCCGCGCCACGCCGAGCGGATCGGTGCCGGCCTGGATTTCCCATGGGCCGATCCCGTTGATGCCGCTTTCGATGAACACCGGCACCACCGAATCGACCAGCCCGTCGCTGTCGATGTAGCGTAGCCTCACGCCGGCCATTTCGAACATGTCGTTGAGTCTCACGGCCGGATGCAGTCGTCGCTGATCAGGCGCGAGGGATCGGGAAAACTCGCCGGAAACCCGGGCGGGGTGACCTCTCGGCCGTCGTCAATGCGGCCTGCCACGGCAAGGTTCAAATCCAAGAGTTGAGCCAGCAGGTCCTTCTTCGGCGAAAAGCCGTAGGCCGCCAGTACGGCGGTATCGAGCGCGGCGTGGGCGTCCTTCAACGGATTCTTGCCAGGCAGCTCCAGCGTGCGATACACGGCCCGCAGCCCGCCGGTGATCTTCTCCAACGCCTCCCCCCGCACCCGCCGCACCTCACAACCCGCTTCGGCCACCGTCTCGATCTGCTTCACGCTCGGCGATTGCGGCCAAGGAAAGGTGTCGAAGACCTCACGAACAGAGTATCGCGTGTCCGTCTCGACCTTGAGTCGCGACGATTTGCGAAACCATTCGAAGTGACAGCCACTTTGTAGGATCCCGAACGAGTAGTTGTCGTCGAACGCAAAAACCTGCACGAGATCGCTGGGGCAAATATCGCAAGAAATGAACTCAACGATCGGTCGTCGAGTTACGCGTGAGCAACCAATGTAACGGGAAAGCCGGTCGAGTTCGCGGTTCAATTCATCGCGCCGATTCCAGAACTGCCACCATCGTTCCAAGTGCTCCTTGCGAGCCCTTTCCATATCTGACTGTTGTTTCTTCGCCTGTTCGTACGCTGCTTGTACATCCTTCAATACATGTGTCCGGCAATGATCAAACGCTGACTTGGAAGCGGACGCTTCGATCACATCCATGGCCCTGAAATCGATCGCCCAGCGATCGATCTGGAATTCATCCAACAGTTCACGACCGATCAAATAGGGAATGATGACGTGCGCTGAATCGTGAGAGAGACGGCCAACTGCCTCGGCATCTAGCATGAAGCCAGCGTATCCTGGAATCTTGCCTTGAAAGCATCTTTTCGGTTTCTTGTTGCAGCGAAGTGGCAGCTTCCCGCTTACGTCCGTTTCATCGGACAACGCTGAATTGATGTGTTTCGCGTCGCGGTACACGAGTTCGTACTCCTTCGTCGCCGGTCCACTTCCTTTCTTCCGAATCTTCTTCTTTCCGGGCTCGGGATCGACCTTAAGCCACAGCCGTTGCTTTTCTGGAATCAACAACTGTTTGCGCACTCGCTCTTTCTCGGCTTTGGTCCAGCGCGGATTGACCTTTTCGTGCTTGACCCAGTTGGGAATCGAGACATGGACGTTTGCTTCGCCGGACCATGGCTGGTTGTCGACTGCTTCGATGATCGTGCCGCCGGCGGCGATGTGGTCCAGGCCTCCGACGCGGGACTTGTTGTTGCGGATGTTTTGCGTGCCGACCAGGCCCGCCCGGCCGGTCACCGGATCGGCGACGGTGCAGTTCGGCAGGTGATCGTGCGTTTTGCGGAACCAGAACACGCAGTAGTCAGCCATGCCGGGCACCTCGGGATAGGCCCGGCGAACGGCGTTGACATAGTCCGGCCCGAGGTCGGGCTTTAGCTTCTTGGCGCCATTGAACGGCGGATTGCCGATGATCACGTCGGCCTTTGGCCAATCGACCGGCACCGGCTCGCCGTCTTGAAGCAGCGGGCGCCGCCAGTTCTTTCGTTCATCAGCCAAGCCCATCAACTCCGACCGAATCAGCGCGTCGCTGCCGATGAAGTTGCCGTCGAGGTTGTCCAGCGGCAGGGCCCGTTCGTCCATCTTCAGTTCGTCGATGGACAGTTTGCGGGCAATCATCATCGTCACTTTGGCCAGTTCGATGCCCAGCGGATTGATATCGATGCCGTAGAATTGATTGGCCGTGACGAAACCGATCAGCCGCTGCTTGTCTTTGCGCGTGGAAAGTTGATGGATCCGCTCGAAGATGCGTGCCTCAAGTCGTTTGAGTTCGCGGTAAGCGATATAAAGAAAATTTCCGCTTCCACAGGCCGGATCGAGGACGGTAAACTCCGTCAACCGCTTCCGCAATTCCAACAATCGCTTCATGGAGCGGGCGTTTTCGATCAGTTCCCGCCATGGCTCGACGATCGTCGGACCGACGATCTTCATGATGTCGACCGGGTGCGTGAAGTGCGCGCCGTAGGCCCGGCGTTCAGCCTGATCGACCGAATGCTCGAACAGCGTGCCGAAGATTTCCGGGCGGACGTTGGACCAGTTCGCCTCGGCTGCCTTGCGCAACTGGGCAATCTCGTCGGGGTACAATTCGATCCGGGCGGGCTCGGCGAACAGACCACCGTTGAAATAGTCGACGCCCTTGAGTCGCCCACCCGGCGTTTTTCCCGGCGTGTTCATCTCGACAAACAGTTGCCCCAAGAGGTCGTAGCTCTTGCGCCGTTCGTCGCATTCGTCGAGCAGACGCGTGAACAGGTATTGCTCGAGCAATCCGATGTCTTCGGAGAACAGTGCCACGAGCGATTGCAGGATGAAGCGCTGGGCGAGTGCGCGATCAACGCCGCGAGTCACCAGCTTGTTGAAGCAGGTGGCCAAGCGGTCGGCTGCGTCGCGCGTGACCTCCTCATGATCGTTGCCGAAAACGGGCTTCTCCGGCGTGGGGGACAGAAACGCCAGCGGGCCGTAGCGCCGCGGGAGTTCCCGGATATGCAACCGATCGACGGGCGAGTCCATTTGCGTCTCGAAGTCGTAGACCCAAAACTCGTCGAAATTGCACAACAGCACGTAACGGGGTCGGTGGGGTGCCAGCCGCACCCAATAATCGAATGCCTGGCGGAAGTGACGCGAGAGATCCTCGCCGCGCTTCTTCATCTCGATCAGCACAATCGGCTTCCAGACGTAGTCGGCAAATGCCGTTCCCCCGCCGTCCTTGCGGGCCTTGCGAATGCGGAATTCGGGCGTGCCGCCGACGTCCAGGCACCCTGGTTGACCGAACGCCTGAAACAGGCGGTCGAGAAATATCTGCGCCTCGCCTTTCTCGTCACCGGTGACGTGCTCTTCCACCCACTCGACGAAAGATTCGAGTCGCTTTGTCTTGACTTCAACCATGGTGTATAACCCAAACCGTTAGTTCTTCAACTGGCATGCTCAAAGGCAGTATTGTGCCACATCTCGTGCGCATGGCAAGCCCAAGTCAGAGAAACGACCAAGAGGGGAGCAGTGGCGTGTTGCGTTGGGCTCCGGAAAAGGGGGTAGAACTGCTCTGTACGAAAACCTGACACGGCAGATTCCGCCGGGGCCGATGGTCGATCAGATCAACGCCGCATCCGGCGGACGGCTGCGATGCCTGATCGGACAAGGCGGCCTGGGCCTGGCGGACTGCCGCAAGCGAGGCATCGACGGACTGATGCCCGGCATAGCGGTGGCCGAGGTGTACCGCAAGCTGTGGGACGGCCTGGCGGCCGAGGAAATCAGCGACGAAACTTGGGACGCACACGACCGTATGGTTGCGATGATGTCGCACACCGTGCCGTCGATTGACATGTGGGTGGCTTCGGAAAAACACATGCTGGCCTGGCGAGGAGTAATCGACCGAAAGGTAATGCGAGCCCCGTCCTCGCAGCCGGAGACAGGGTTCTTCACGTACTTGCGCCAGTGCTTTGAACGACTTAAGCCGTACTTAAACAAAGGAGAAACGCCATGGGTTCAGTAAAACGTAAAACGTGTCTTATTACCGGCGCCAGCCGCGGCATCGGGCTGGGCATTGCACGCAGGCTCGACGCGGAAGGATATCGGCTGGCGCTGACGGCAAAAAACGAGGAAAGTGAGCGAAAGCTGCGCCGAGAGATGGAAGACTTTAACGTCCAAGACCACGTGCCGATCGTCTGCGACATGTGCGACGTGGACCGGATATACGCCTTGTTCGCAAAGGTCGACGCTGAACTCGGCCGGCTCGATACGCTGGTGGTCAACGCGGGCGTACACCAACACGGACCGGCACTGGAAGTCGATGTGTCGCCTTTGGACCAGTTGTTTGCCGTCGATGTGCGTGCGGCAATTCTGTGCTGCCAGAAAGCAGCCAAGCGAATGATCGATCAAGGCGGCGGGTCAATCGTGGTGATCGGCTCCATTGCAGCCGAGCGGCCGGTAGCGCAGCGGGCGTGCTACTGCGCGGCCAAAGCGGCAGTGCACGTCTATGCGCAGAGCGTCGCATTGGAATGGGCGCCGCTGGGGGTGCGCGTAAACGTGGTTGCGCCCGGGCCGATCGACACCGAATTTCTCGACGGAATGTATGAGTCGCCTACAAGCCGCGAGTTGCTGGCGAAGCTGGTGCCGATAAGACGGACCGGTGAGGCGGACGACGTGGCGGCAGCCGTGCGGTATCTACTCAGCGATGAGGCGAACTTCGTGACCGGCGCGGTGTTGCGCGTGGACGGCGGTCGGCTGTGGTCCTGAGCAAATCAGATTTTGCCGACGGGACGAGAATGCTGTTTACCCAAGGTTGAAAAGCAAGCGGTTCGCGGTTATAATATGGCTCATCCGAAAAAATCTGACACCTTTTTCTCTCACTTCTGGAACACAGCCGTAATCTTCGGGTCAAGCCCCGGAAACTTGTCGAGGCACTCGGCGCGCTGACGGGCGAGGGCCTGTTGGCGTCGTTCGAAATCGAAGCGGTGATATAGTTTTTCCGGGTGCATCAGGATGGAATCCACCGCGCGGACCGATCGTGGGACCATCAGACCGGTATGCTGCGACAGCACCCAGTTCTCCAGACCGCCGCGCAGCAACGAGTCGAGCACGCCCATGGTGTCGCCCAGGCGGATGTCGCGATATGCCTCGCCCTCGCCGACCCAACCGGTGTTAAGCAGGTAACAGTTGATGTGGCCGTTGGTCTTCAGGATGTCGTAGAACAAGTTGGCATGTTCGGCACGGTCGCCGGCGATGAACGGGTCGTAGAAGAAGACGTTTTTGATCTTGCCGGCCTGGGTGGGGTCGCCGGCGGAGGATTCCAGCGACTGCCCCAGCACCATGAACGCAGCCGCTTGCTCGTGTGTAAGCTTTGCCACCGCCGGGATGATGCTGCCACGGGTGATGATGAACAGGTTATCGACGCGTTTGGCGTTGATCATATTTCCGGCGTGCATGAAGTCGCGTCGTTCGATAACCGCCCGGCCGTTGCTGGTAAGCTCCAGGTTGTAGAAGTCGAACGCGCCGTCTTCCTCGACGTGTACGTTTTCCAGGAACGTTTCCCGTTTCAGCGTGCCGTAGTATGCTTCGACCTGATCGGCCGGATTCAGTCCGTCGGTTTTCACGAACAGCCCGCCCGCCTCGAACCCGCGGAACGTGCCGTCGCGGTGCAATATGCCGCCGTCGTCCTGGATCAGCCACGACCGCTCGTATCCCTTGCGGGCAAGCACCTTGCAGGTAGTGCTCGTCTTGCCGTTGGCGCTGAGTGCGACAAACAGCGAAAAGCTGGTCATGTACGGCCCGTGTGTGGTCTCCAACGTGTCCTTGCGGCACCCGGCATGTAGGAACAAGGCGTCTCCGCCGAGCTTCGCCCGGTAGTCCTCGCCGGTGAACACGCCCTTCTTCCACTCGCCGAAGTAGTTGGTGTTTCTCGCGATTTTTACCAGCTTGCCGTTCGGCGAGTGTGCATTGCGAATCGAGATGCTCTTCTCCGGCAGCGGTTTATCCTTGTTCGGCTCGAACTGGTCGTCGAAGAACATAATTACCTGGTATGTAGGGTCATCGGTCACCGCCGGTTTGAAGAGCTTTAGCCCGGCAAAGGCAACGTGGGCGAAACGCTTCGGCAGCATCAGTCGGGCGGTAACCCCATCGGCGCCGTCGCCGATCGTCACGCCGATGCTGATTAACTCTTCCCGGGCAGACTGCTGTTTGGCCTGTTGAAGTAGTTGTCGTTCCTCGTCGCCGAATGTGGTGTCGATATTGTTGCTGGTGAACATCGCTGCGCGGGACATCGGCTCCGAGTTGGCCACGATGTTGTTATACCTGGTTGTTACGGCGCCTGGTTCTTCGAGCGAAAGCGCCCTGAGTCGCTCATTATCTGGATTGTGGATAAGCCGCCCGTCTTCTTGTGCGTTATCGAAGATATCCTTGGCGACTTGATGAAATTCTGAAAACATCAACAGCTCCCTTTTCCCTTAAATTTAGCCCCGGGTGAACACACCCGGGGCCATGGTGAAAAACCTTTACCAGCCGTGTATTCACGACTGGCTAAATTACAAAATTTGATATTACTGAGATTCTATATTCGACCGCAGCAGATTGCAACCACCGTTCACCCCCGGGTTTGCCGAATCCGCCGGATTGTGTATCATGCCGGTTATGAAGCGAAAATATTTTGATCTATGTATCGCCGCAATTATAGTGTGTTGTGTCTTGGCCGGCTCGACCGGTGCGGTGGCCCAGGAGACTACGCAAACCACCCAGAGCGCCCAGGCCCCTGCGACGCCTAAGGCCCATGAAAACATAACGAGCGATGCCACGTCATTGATTGACAACATCGACGTGGAAGGACTCTGGGCGGACAATTCGTATGGCAGTTGGCTGTTCCTGCTGGCGACAATCTTCCTTGGTCTGGTGGCCGGCAGGATTGTCGCCGTGGTGCTGGGTCGGGTCGCCGCACGGTTGCATACCCAAAATTGGTCGGTTCGTGCATGTGTAGTTGAAGACCTGATCGGCCCGGCAACGCTGACGCTGCTGACGATTGGTCTGGCTGTGGGACTGGCCGACATCAGGATGGGAGCCACCCTGTATGCGTTCCACGAAAAGACCCTGACACTCCTTTATACCATCGCGGTCTTCTGGTACATGTTCAACCTGGTGTCGGTCATCGACGTGATGCTGCGGCGGTTCACCGCCAAGACAACCTCGGCGCTGGACGACCAGTTCGTCCCGTTGATTCGAAAGACATTGCGCATTTTCCTGGTCGTGATTGGTGTACTGGTCGTTGTCGAAAAGGTATTCGACCAGGATATCGGAGCCTGGCTGGCCGGGCTGGGTATTGCCGGGTTGGCCGTTTCGCTGGCTGCACAGGATTCGCTGAAAAATCTATTCGGCTCAATTACGATTCTCTTCGACCGGCCGTTCCAACTCGGTGAGCGAATTTTATACAAAGATTACGACGGCATTGTCGAGGAGATCGGGTTCCGATCGACCAAGGTTCGCACGCTTACAGGCCACCTGGTTACAATCCCAAACTCGAACATCGTAAACGACCCGGTCGAGAACATCGGCCGCCGACAGTCGATCCGCCGGACAATGAACGTAACGATCACCTACGATACGTCACGCGAGAAGGTCGAGCAGGCGGTTGAGATACTACGCAACATATTGGAAGAGGACGGCATACGCGAGCCGATCCACCAGATCATCGACGGCGACGAGTATCCGCCGCGGGTGTACTTTAACAACTACAACGCCGAGAGCCTGAATATCTTCGTGATCTACTGGTACGCTCCGCCGGCGTATTGGGATTACATGGATAACGCCCAGCGGTTGAACCTGCGGATATTCGAGGAGTTCGAGCGCGCCGGCATCGAGTTCGCCTTCCCGACGCAAACCGTCTACCTGGCCGGCGACCCGAAGCGAGAACTGGCGCTGAAAATGCTCGGCCAGGGTATGTAGTAGCAGTCAGCAATCAGTAGTCAGCAATCAGTAGTCAGCAATCAGCACTCAATTTTCAAAACCGAAGGAGAACCGGTTGTGAGCGACGACGGACGGATGAGTTCAGCAGAAACGATCAAGCTGTTCGAGCAATACGTGATTCCCAACTACGGCCGGTTCCCGGTATCGTTGGTCCGGGGCGAGGGATCATACGTATGGGACGCCGAAGGGAACCGATATCTCGACCTGTTTCCCGGCTGGGGGTGCAACTTGTTGGGGCACTGTCCGGCGCCGGTCGTCGAGGCAGTCAGGAAACAACTCGGCAGGCTGATCCACGTACCCAATACCTGGTGCACCGAAGCACAGGCGCTTTGGGCGAAGGCGCTCAGCGAGCGGAGTTTCGGCGGCCAGGCGTTTTTTTGCAACTCGGGTACGGAGGCCAACGAGGCGGCCATCAAACTCGCCCGACTGCACACGCCAAAGCAGCGTTACAAGATTATAACGTTCGAAGGCTCGTTCCACGGCCGCACGCTCGGTTCCACTGCCGCCACAGCACAGCCGAAGTACCACGAAGGGCTTGGGCCGCTGATGGCCGGATTTGTCTACGCGCCTTTCGGAGACTTAGAAGCGACGGCCGAGTTGATCGACGACGAGACGGCCGCGATCATGGTCGAGCCGATCCAGGGCGAGGGCGGCGTCCGTATTCCGCCGGACGATTTCCTGCCGGGGCTGCGACGCCTTGCCGATGAAAACGACTTGCTGCTGATCTTCGACGAGGTGCAGACCGGCTGCGGACGGACCGGCGAGTGGTTCGCCTACCAAGCTCTTGACGTAACGCCCGACGTAATGACGTTGGCCAAGGCGATCTGTGGCGGGTTGGCCGGTGCGGCCATGCTCACCACCGCCGAGATTGCCCAAAGCCTGCGGCCGGGAATGCACGCGGCAACCTTCGGCGGCAACCCGATCGCTGCGGTCGCCGGCATTGCGGCCGTCGAGATGATCGAGAACGAAAACCTGCTGGACAGCGCCCGGCGGTTGAGCCAAATTTTCCGCAGTCGTTTCGAGCAGCTTCAACAAGAATGTGAGCTAATCCTCGAGGTGCGCATCCGTGGGCTGATGATCGGCATCGAGCTTTCCGTCGACTGCGCCGATGTGGTAAAGGAGTGCATGGATCGACGTTTGTTGGTCAACTGCACCCAGGGCACGGTTATTCGGCTGCTGCCGGCCATGACACTTACCCAACAGCAGGCAAACGCCGGCTGCGATATCCTTGCCGAAGTACTTAAGGGCCAAACGGGCGGCAACTCGAGAGTTTAATATAAAAGGGATTAGGGATTGGGGATTAGGGATTGGGGATTGGGGGATCGGGAGTTAATTGTTAGCCGCTTGCGGCTTCGCAAAAACGCACTCCTTCTACACTGTGTGCGAAGCCGCAAGCGACTTTTGGTTTGCGAATTACGTGTAAACCACTGATTCCTAGTCCCCAATCCCCAATCCCTAATCCCTATTGAAGGAATACCTCAATGCGCAACCTTATCACGTTGGCCGATTTCGACGCGGTTGAAGTCGATCGGATATTCTCGATCACCGAGGACCTGAAGGCGAAGTACCGCAAGGGGCTTCGCGAGTCGCTTCTGCCGGGCCGTGTGATGGCGCTGCTGTTCGAGAAGCAATCGCTGCGCACCAGGGTGAGTTTCGAGGCGGGAATGATCCAGCTCGGCGGGAACGCCATGTTCCTTGGGCCGGAGGTCGGCTTCGGACGCCGGGAAAGCATCGCTGATTTCGGACACGTGCTCAGCCAGTACGTCGACGTGATCGTGGTGCGTGTAAACCGGCACGAGACACTCCAGGAGTTGGCCAAGCATTGCACCTGCTCGGTGATAAACGGACTTACCGACTACGCTCATCCGTGCCAGGCAATGGCCGACCTGTACACAATTCGGGAGTTGGTCGGCCGTCTTGAGGGGCATACGTTTGCCTGGATCGGCGATGCGAACAACGTCGCGCGAAGCATTGCCGTCGGTTGCGGCAAGGTCGGCATGAAGATGATTATGGCCACACCGGAGAAGCACCAGTTCGACGACGAGTCGCTGGAGTGGATCAAGCGGCAGGCGCCCGACTTGGACCTTACGATTACCACCGACCCGGTTGAAGCAGTCCGCGACGCCGTGGTCGTCTACACCGACGTTTGGGCCAGCATGGGTCAGGAAAATGAGCGCGAGGTGCGTCGCCGCGATTTTGCGGATTACCAGATCAATGCCAAGTTGCTCTCGCACGCACAAAAGGGCGCCGTCTTCATGCACTGCCTGCCCGCCCGACGTGGCGAAGAGGTTACAGACGAGGTGATCGACGGTCCGCAAAGCGTCGTCGTCCAACAGGCCGCCAACCGAATGCACGCACAAAAGGGAATTTTGGCGTGGTTGCTCGGGGCGAAGGGGTAATAGTATAATTCTGCTTTTTTGCACGAAAGAACCACAAAACCATGCGATCCGACACCGTCAAACTGGGCGACGCCAGGGCGCCGCATCGCAGCCTGCTGCGTGTGGCAGGCGTGGGCGAAGGTGATTTCAAAAAACCGTTTATTGCGGTGTGCAACAGCTACACCGACATCGTTCCGGGGCACGTTCACCTTGACAAAGTCGGGGCGTTGGTCAAGCAGGCCGTCCGCGATGCCGGCGGTATGCCGTTCGTGTTCAACACGATCGGCGTGGACGACGGGATTGCCATGGGTCACACGGGCATGAAGTTTTCGCTCCCCTCGCGCGAGCTTATCGCCGACTGCGTAGAGACGATGCTACGGGCACACTGCTTCGACGCGATGATCTGCATTCCAAACTGCGACAAGATCATTCCCGGCATGTTGATGGCGGCCGTGCGGTGCAACATCCCGACGATCTTCGTAAGCGGCGGGCCGATGGAGGCCGGGAAAACCGCAAACGGCAAAACCGTCGACCTGATCGACGTCTTCATCGCAGCAGCAGCCAGACAAGACGGCAAACTCTCGGCCGAGGAACTGCTGGAACTGGAACAGATCGGGTGCCCGACCTGCGGCTCGTGCTCAGGCATGTTCACCGCAAACAGCATGAACTGCCTGTGCGAGGCGTTGGGTATGGCGCTGCCTATGAACGGAACGCTGCTGGCCACAAGCACCGAACGCAAAAAACTCTTTCTCCGAGCAGCAAAACGAATCGTCGAGATGGCCCTACAGTTCGACCGCAACGGCGAAGGGCACGGACTGCTGCCGCGAGAAATCGTTACGGACAAGTCGGTCGACAACTCGATGATCCTTGATATGGCCATGGGCGGAAGCACCAACACCGTGCTGCACGTGCTGGCGATTGCCAATGAGGCGGGCGTGGAGTTCGACCTGGAACGCATCAACCAACTAAGCCGACAAACGCCGAACATCTGCAAGGTCGCCCCAAGCAGCCACTATCACCTGGAAGACGTCCACAACGCCGGAGGGATTCATACCATCCTGGGAAGTATCGCTCGCGGCCGGCCGGGGCTTATCAACCTAGATTGTCCGACCGTCACCGGCAATACGTTGGGAGAGAACATCGCGCAGTACGACATCCGTGCCGCGACGGTCAGCGACGAGGCGTTGCAACTGGCTGCTGTTACCGCCGTCGGACGGCGCAACAACGAAGGCATGAGCGTTGAAAAAACGACCGAGTCGATTCGAGACCTGTCGGCCGAGCGACTGGGTTTCGACCCGGCCGATTGCATCCGCGAGGTGGAAAACGCATATAGCGACGAGGGCGGGCTGGTCATACTCTACGGCAATCTGGCGCCCAACGGCGCGGTGGTCAAAGCGGCAGGCGTGCTGCCGGAGATGATGAAACACACCGGGCCGGCAGTGATATTCGAGACCGAAACCGACGCATACGAAGGGATCACCGGCGATAAGGTCACCGCCGGCGACGTGGTGGTGATCCGCTACGAAGGTCCACGCGGCGGGCCGGGTATGCAGGAGATGCTCGCTCCGACCACCGCCATAAAGGGCATGGGACTGGACGATAAGGTGGCGCTGATTACCGACGGCCGATTCTCCGGCGGTACGGCCGGGGCGTGCATCGGACACGTCAGCCCGGAAGCCGCAGCCGCCGGGCCGATCGGACTGCTGCAACCAGGCGACATTATCGAGATCGACATACCCGGTCACGTGCTAAGCGTGCGGCTAAGCGATGAGGAGCTGGCCGAGCGTCGCAAGAAGTGGCAGCCGCGCAAACCACGTTTTAAGACCGGATACCTGGCCAAATACGCCGCCATGGCCACCAGTGCCGATAGCGGCGCGGTGCTTCAGTGGTAAGAACGTGTTTTGAAATGGCTTATCGGCCTCCAATGGGTGCCACTGCTGGCTTGTCCAGCAGTGCAAAATGGATCTCCCCAAGAAACACTGCTGGACAAGCCAGCAGTGGCACACGAATTTTTGGGCAGTCAGCTAAATCACGGTTTAGGGTGCTCGTCGTGCTCGTTGCTTTCGGCCAACGAATTGAGTCCTTCGGCCAGGACGAGTGCGGCCAGATCGACAACCCATAGAATACCGCATCCCATTGCGATATGCTTAAGCACCACCCCGCCCAGGGGGTCGCCCATTGCGGTCAAAAGCGCGGAGATGGCCAGCACGACACCGGCGGCAATCGGCAGCGTGAGGATTCCGGCCATAAGCAGCAGTGTAATACCCCGTGGGACAAGTTTTCGGTTCATGAGAAGCTTCCTTAGTTTCCCTAATTTTGCTGACCGTTAGGGTCGTTGTCAAGATACCCGGCTTGACGGTGGCGAAATACACAGTAAACAACGCATTTAGCCCCGGGTGAATACACCCGGGGCAACCATTGCCCGCCGTGTATTCACGGCGGGCTAAATACGGAAACCACGTTATATGCCGACTACATCAAACCTACCGACAAACTACCGGCCGCATCTCGATACCAAACACGTCGAGGCGGCAATCAAAGATATCAAGGATTTTTTCGAGCAGCACCTTGCCCGGTCGCTCAATCTTCAGCGGGTATCCGCCCCGCTGTTCGTCCGCAGCGGCACCGGAATCAACGACGACTTGAACGGCATCGAACAGCCGGTCCGGTTCAATGTGAAGGAAGACGGCAATGCACAGGTCGAGATTGTGCAATCGCTGGCCAAGTGGAAACGGCTGGCGCTGGCACGTTACGATTTCAAGGTCGGCGAAGGACTCTATACCGACATGAACGCCGTTCGGCCCGACGAAACGCTGGACAACCTGCACTCGATCTACGTCGACCAGTGGGATTGGGAAAAGATCATCACGCCGCAACAGCGTAACATCGAAACGCTCGAAACGACGGTTCGGGCGATCTACGAGGTCATCTGCCGGACCGAGTTCCACATCACCTCGCAACATCCGGGTATCCGGCCGGTGCTGCCGGAGGAGATCGTTTTCGTTACGTCCGAACAGCTACAATCGCAATACCCGGAGCTTGATCCACGCCGGCGCGAAGATTGCATCTGCAAGGAGCACAAGGCCGTGTTTATAACCGGCATCGGGGCCGAACTGGCCGACGGAAAGCCGCACGACGGTCGGGCACCCGACTACGACGACTGGAGCACGCCGCGACCGGACGGCGGTAACGGCCTAAACGGCGATATCCTGTTGTGGAACCCCGTGCTGGAACGCGCGTTTGAAATCTCCTCGATGGGAATTCGCGTCAATGCCGAATCGCTCGAGCGGCAGTTGAAAATTTGCAACGCCCGGCAACGCGCAAAAATGGAGTTCCACAGAACGCTGCTGGACGGTAAACTGCCGCAATCGATCGGCGGCGGCATCGGGCAATCGCGACTGTGCATGTTCTTCCTACGCGCCGCACACATCGGAGAGGTAAACTGCGGCATCTGGCCGAAGAAGATGCACGAAGAGTGTGCAAAGGCTAATATCGTTTTGTTGTAGTCTTGAAAATAGGGGACTGGGGATCATGCAAAAACTTCAAATGGCTGAAATATTACCGATTTACTTCCCCAGCCCCCAATCCCTAGCCCCTAGCCCCTAGTCCCTTTTGTATTTCATGCCCGCACTAATTTCCATTGCTCCGTTGCTGGTTGTTTTTCTGCTTTTGGTGCTGCGTCGCTGGCCGGCGAAGCGGACCATGCCGTTGGCGTATGTGCTGACAGCGGTTTTGGCATTTGCTTATTGGCAGGTTCCGGCGGTGCGGATCGCCGCAGCGTCGATCCAGGGCATGGTGATCGCCGCCGAGTTGCTGTACATCATTTTCGGTGCGTTGCTGTTGCTGTTCGTGCTGAAGCACTCCGGCGCGGTGGCGGCCATTCGCGACGGTTTCCACAGCATCTCGCCCGACCGGCGGATTCAGGCGATCATCGTCGCCTGGGCGTTCGGCTCGTTCATCGAGGGTGCCTCGGGGTTCGGCACCCCGGCGGCGGTGGGCGTATTGCTGGTAGTCATGCGCCTTAATCCGGCGATTTGGGAGTTCGTTAATCATACAAAAATCAAGATACCCAACCTGCTCGGCACCGACATCTCCACAGCCACCGCCCCGCTGAGGCTGCCCGGCACGATCTTCCTTATCGTCTCGCTCTGCTGCCTGCTATTGCACAGGATGAGTTTTCGGCGATTCGGTGCGGCGGTTTGCGAATCGAGCCGTGCGTTGGTCGGGGCGGCCGTGGCTATCGTATTTGCAGTGCCGATGGTGCGGATATTCATTCTCTCGGGAGTAAACGACGCCGGCTTGCAGAGCATGCCCACCGAACTGGCGGCGGCGGCGGCCGAGCTAACCGGCCGTGCATGGCCGGCGTTTTCGGCGGTGATCGGGGCCGTCGGGGCGTTCGTGGCCGGAAGCAACACGATCAGCAACATGACGTTCTCGCTGTTCCAGTTCGACGTCGCTCTGCGGATCGGGTTGTCTCCGCTGTGGATCGTCGCCCTTCAAGCGGTCGGCGGGGCGGCGGGCAACATGATCTGCGTGCACAACGTCGTGGCCGCGTCTGCAACCGTCGGGCTGTTCGGCCAGGAGGGCGCGCTGATACGCAAAACACTCATACCCACTATATATTACTTGCTTGCTGCCGCAGCGGTCGGGTCGCTCGTGCTGTTCGTGTTGTAAAGAAGGAACACTGTACAGCAAATGAAACCACAGATAAACACAGATAAACACAGACAAGAAAATATCAGTGTTTATCTGTGTTTATCTGTGGTTTCTTTCTGCAAATTGTTTGCTGCTTGAATAAAGGAAAAATGGCTCTTCCGTTTTTAAGTGCGAAGTCCGCACTTTTCGAGGGGTTGAGCTTTAGGGTTCAGAGGCCTCGATCCTCAACAACGAATGCTTGCTAA
>DAOWNK010000063.1 GCA_030642635.1 Pirellulales bacterium | reverse complement strand
CGCCGATTTCAAACGTTTAGCCGTCGCCGGCACGGCGATGTTGTTTGCAGACAGGAAAACAAAGGGGATATTCTCCCCCGGACCTGGGGAACTAGACCGAACGCAAAACGGTGGAAAATGACATTTCCTATTTTAGACGCAGATTGCCGCCACTATTTGAGGCGCAACCTCTACCTACAGGCCGTAGTGATTTTTGTTACGGGGCCTTGCGACCTGGATCAACTCTTCCTATTCAAGGTGTCGTCCCTCGGATTCGTTCTTTATTGGATTCTGTCATTCGGAATACTTCGGTTCCGCTCTGGTCGTCCTAGGCTGCCTGAATTAATGATGATAAAATGGGGTTCTCTCATAGTTGTGGCAGTGACGCTTGCAATTGCTTCTATAGACCTAATTCTTGGATAAGGAAAACAAAGGGGAAAACAAAGGGAAAACAAAGGGGACATTCTACTTATTGGCGAAAAGTAGAATGTCCCCTTTTCTTCCTTTTCTTCCCCATGATTGAAAGTGTGCCACTGCTTCACAGAAGCAGTGCCGAGCGGGGGGCACGTCGTGGAATTCACCAAGCGACAAACAGGGGCAGTCAACTGTTTTCTGTGGAGGACAGTAGCCGACACGTGTGGCACAATTCCCGATCTTGAAATTGGCCGCGCGGTGTGATACACTTGTCCACGTTGGAGCAGTATACCGTCGCTCGCTTCGTTCATTGGCAATTCATCTCATTCCGTGCCTCTCCCAAGGGCAGAAGGTGTATTTTACACGCAGTGAAACAATGCCGTGCAAAACTACCAACCGTTGCTGAAAATTGCGAATTTTTGGGCCTTTGAAACATGCGTCCAAAAAATCCGGCAGACGGCACAATCACATGCGTCAACAACATAATCGGCCGGACCCCAATGGCTCCGCGACCACCGCAAAGCGGCTTTATGGGAAGATTCACCGACGCGGCGGGGCGAACAGCCGATCCAGGCCCTTTTGCAACTCGTCTTGCAGCACGTTGCGGGCGGCGTTCTCGACCGCCTGCCGGCTGAACTCGGCCAGCACGCGCTGGTCGAGTTTCGGCTTGCTCAGCGTGCCGCCGATCGGGATACGGATAGTCCGGTTCCTAAGCGAGGAGATCAACAGCTCGGTCAACTGATTGTTGCCCAGCCATTTTGGCGAGATGGTAACCTCGGCTATTACGTTCAGCGTCTGGTCCAGCCCGACCGAGCCGTGGGTGCGGATGGCCAGGTCGGGAAAGACCAGCTCCAGGTTGTCGTGATACACCCGGCCGTCTTTCATCCGAAACGTCACGACCGACTCGCGCCGCAGCGCGGCGGTTGTCGCACGGCCCAACAACATGCCCAACTCGCGGACCATCGGCCCGGGGCCGATCTGTATGGAGTGTATGACGAACTTGCCGGAGATATCGCCCAGGGCAGGCTCACCGAGCGGTATTCGGCAGCTTTCCAACTCGACGGAAAACGCACCCTGGGCGCTCGTCACTCCGGCCATCATCGGTGCGACGAACTTCAGCAGCTCGCCGCACATCTGCGGTGTGATCTGCACCCGTTGGGCCAACGGCCCCGGCGGCATGGTCAACGTCATCGGCTCCGGGGCCAGACGCACGTTTGGCGCAAGGAACAGCTTGCCGCCGCTTACTGCCAGATCGAGCGGTTCGATTTGCAGCACCCCGCCGGAGAGCCTTGCCTGCAACGTGCCCGGCCCAACCCGGCACCCGTACAGATCGGCCCAATCCCAGTCGAATGTCGCGTGCGCCTCGGCCTTGGCCGGATCGAGCGGGCCGCGATACGATACCGGCGAGGTCCCTTTGCCTGCGATTCGTACACCCGGCCCAAGTTGCGATCGCAGCAGTGCGACAATATGCTCCATGTCGTAGTGAACCTGCCCGTCGAACTGCACGGTGGGCTGCTGATCCTCGGGCAAGGTTATCACAACGTTTTTGGCATCGATCGCAATGCTGCCGGCGCTGAGCGTTGCCGGCTGCAGGTGCAACAGCCGCCGGTTTTGGTCCCAGCGGCCGGAGCAGACCAGTTCGACGTTCGGTTCGCTGACGTTCACGCCCTGCCCGATAATTTTCAACTCGGCGATGGTGAGTTTCGCCTGCTGGACGGTCACGCCGTCTACCGAGCCGGTGGCCTTGGCCGCAAGGTCATACGTCCCGGCGAATGTCCAATCGTCCAGTGTGTATATGCTTCGGATTCGCGGCGGCCAGTTTTGCAGCTTGCCGTTAAGTTTCAGCTCGACCGGCCAGGAGCCGCCGCGGTGTAGATCGACGACCGGCCCAATCAGCTTGGCCTCGATCCGCTCCTCGCCGATCCGGCAGTTCAGCAAGGCGGAGTCGAGCCTGGTATCGGCGCCCAGGTCGGTCCGACCGGCGGCGGAGAGCAACAACACGATGTTCTCTTCCCGCCACGGCGCGCCTTCGGCGGCGGCGAGTTGGAGATCGCGTATTTGAAGCTCGGCGTCGGCCTCGAACCGCTGCTTATCGTCACGTTTCCAGTTTATGTTTCCCCAGCCGTTGCCGGCAAGCTGCAAAGCGTCAAGATCGACGAACCGGCCCAACTGGTCGGCCAACTGCTTCAGGTTGAAATTGATCGAGGCGACCAGATTATCGGGCGTTCCGGCCGCGTGGACTTGAAGGAAATCGGACAGGCATTTCAATTCGTCAACGACCGGCCCTTGCGGCGTTTGGTGTGCGGCGAGCGTGATACGGATCGGCTGCGGCCACGAGAGTTGCCTGCCGTTGTCTATGGCCGCAAGATCGCTCACCTCGAGCCGCGCTTGCCAGACCATGGCGTCCGGCTCGGTTGCCTGCGGGTTAGGCCGGCTGACAACGGCCAATTGCACCTGCCCGGCGGTTATTGTCGTTTGCTCTCGGATGCGCAGCACCGTGGGGAACATCCGTGCGAGTCGGGCCAGATCGATGCGGCCTTCGAGTTGGAACGTCTGGTGCAATGCGGCCTCTGCCAGATCGTTTTTCGATGTTGCACCCAGGTCGAGCACACCGGATGCCGAGACGTTGCCCAACTCACATTCGAGCGACGACGGTGCGATCTCCAGCCGGTCGTTCCGGTAGACAACCTCACAGGTTGCATTCAGGCGATCCAGCCGCAGGCTGTCGTTGCCCAGTGCCGGCGTGGCCAGCAGAAGCTCCTCGGCGGAAAGTGTCGCACGCATGGCGATTTGCTCGCCGAAGTCGGCATGCATCTGTGCGGAGAGCCGCCCGGCAAGTTGCGTTTGCGGGACAAATCTTGCCAGCAGCGGTGTGAACACCTCCAGCGGTACGTCGTCGGCCGTTACGGTCGCCTCGCCGTTTGGGAGCGTAGCTTGATCCTTGTCGTCAGGCTGTTGCATGGACAGTTTTACTGCGAGCCGGCCGGGGCGATTCTTGTCAATAACGTCGGCCGACGCTTCGAGCATGGTCGGCTTCGAGCCGTCGGCCGAGGTGCTCAACGTGAACGCGAGGTTTTCGATCTGACAGGTTCGGCCCGTGGTCTGGTCGGTAAGCGAAACGGCGCCGTCGACGATCCGCAATTCGATATCCAGCCGTGGCGGCGGTTCTTCGCGCGGTTTAAGGTATTCCGCCAGCAAGTCTTCGATGTTGCTGCCGTCGTCGCGCAGGACGACGTTCAGTATTGGCTTTTCGATCAGAAACCGCCCCGGTGAGGATAGGTTCAGCAGTATCTCGGCAAGCGGTTTGCTGCTGGCGAATTTCTCGGCATTTAGCACCCGGCGGTCTTCGACGTCGCGCACCTCGATCCCTTCGACGACAATCGGCCGAAGCCACCCCAGCGACGCGGACCTAACTGCCAGGGAGCCGTCGAGATCGGCTGTAGCGGTTTGCAACGCCCAATCGAGCAAGGCCGTATGGGCGACGATCCCCGGCAGCAGCCAAAGGACCGCCGCGAGCATAACGACGACCGGCAGCAGCAGCCATCGCTTGCGGCCTTTGCGCGGTGCCGGCCGGCTCGCAGGCCCCTGGCCGCTTTCTTCGTCGGCCGGTTGCGGTTTTTTGCCCCAGCGGTGCAGCGTAATGCGCGACATGTGCCGCCTCCTTGTAGGGTGCGTGAAACGCACCGCAATATCGTGGTTGGTGCGTTTCACGCACCCTACTTCAATCGCAACGCATAACCTACAATTAACGCTGGACCAGTGCAATACTGACTGCTACCATGCTGTATGATGAGTAAACCGCAGTGCATGAAAATCTTCCGCGTCCGACAGTCGTTCGATGCGCCGCGAGTCGACGACGTATCGGCGGAGGTGCACGTACAGCTTGCACGACTTGACTTGGCCGCGAAAATCCAGCCCGGGCAAAGCGTGGCCGTGACCGCCGGCAGCCGCGGCATTGCAAACATCCACCTGATCGTCCGGTCAATCGTCGAGCATCTTAAATCGCTGGGCGCCGCGCCGCTGGTCGTCACGGCGATGGGCAGCCACGGCGGCGGGACCGCCCGGGGACAGCGAAAGTTGATCGAGTCGTACGGCGTTACCGAACAGTTCGTCGGCTGTCCGATCCGCGCGGGCATGGAGACCGTCATCATCGGCCGGACCGCCGAAGGTGTGCCGATCCATTTCGACCGCTGCGCATTTCAGGCCGATCACGTGCTGATCTGCGGCCGTGTGAAGCCGCACACGCGGTTCGCCGGCCGGTTCGAGAGCGGGCTGATGAAGATGATGCTCGTCGGGCTGGGCAACCGCCGTGGTGCAGAAGCCTGCCACGAGGCCGCCGAACTGTGCGGCTTCGACCGGTTCGTCGACAGTGCGGCCGACATGGTGCTCGAAAAGTGCCGCATCGTCGCAGGGCTGGCGATCGTAGAAAACGCATACGACCAAACTGCACTGATCGAAGCCGTCGCGTCGGAGCAGTTCAAACCGCGAGAGCAGGAACTGCTCGTGCTGGCCAAACGGTGGATGCCGCGACTGCCGTTTCGGCACGTAGATGTGCTGCTTATCGACCGGATTGGCAAGGATATATCAGGCACCGGGTTCGACCCGAACGTGGTCGGCAGGAAATTCGACGATCACAAGGCCGTCGAGGGCGAGTTTCCAAAGGTCGAGCGGATCGCCTTGCGCGGGCTGACCGCACAGACGCACGGCAACGCCGTCGGGTTGGGCATGGCCGAGTTCTGCCGGTCGCGGCTGCTGGAACAGACCGACCTGGAAGCCACGCGGCTGAACGCAACAACCGCCCGCCATGCCTCGGCCGCCGTAACGCCGCCGCACTATCGGACCGACCGCGAGATGCTACAGGCGGCGTTGGACAGTATCCAACTTTCAACCGTGCAGCGTATGAAAATGCTTTGGATCGCCGACACTTTGCACCTGGGCGAGGTGGAATGTTCGGTCGCTTACCTGGACGAGGCCGGCCGTCGCGACGATTTGGAGATTATCACCAAGCCGCGCGAACTGCCGTTCGACGCGCCTGGGAATTTGCCCGACTTCGCGGAGGTCTGACGGCCTTGTGCGGCTTTGGGTTTGAAGCAGCGGCTGGCTTGAGTTGTTCCGGGTGCACGTCCATTACCGGACCGCTGCACGAATAGTCGATCCCGTACACTCCGCCACGACGCGCCATGGCCGGGTATCCCCGTCCGTAACACCCATGTCCGTAGCACCCGTTGTCGCAATAGCCCATTCTGCCGGTAAAGTTGCCGCAGCGGTCGCACGGGTCGTGGCAGTCGGGCGGGTCGCCGTAAAAATCGCCCCAGTACCGCTCGCCGCAACTCCTGCCGTACCAACTGTGGTATGGCGAGAAAATGCGACCAAGAAACGTCAGCACACCATAGTGATGGTACGGACTGTAATAACCGCACTGCTCGTGGCAGCACGGATCACAGCATGAATCACCGCACGGATCACAGCACTGCTGACGACATGGATCGCACGTCGGCTCGCAACAATCCGCCGCACAGCGATCCGGATCGCAGACCATACCTGGGCAGTACCCCGGACGGCAGTACGTGCAGCAGCCGGCGCTACTAACCAGAAAACAGCAGGCCAACAGAAAGGATATTCGTTTTGCCATTTTTAATACCTCTTTGCACAGAAATTCAATACTTACTCTACAGGTTATCGGCCGCATAATCGGGAGAATCGAGAAAATCGCTGGAATCGGAACGGCTTCTGTACACTGCGCTTGTTGCGCAAATTAGCCATCTTGCCGTTTAGCGGTCGCCGGTACGGCGGCCTGGCGCTGGCAAGCGTTATGCAGACGGTTTATAATGGGGGCGTCAGGGAAATTGGATGTGTCGATGACATGTGCATTTAGCCCCGGGTGAATACACCCGGGGCAGACGTTGCAAAAGGCGCAAGCATTGCCCGCCGTGTATTCACGGCGGGCTAAATAACGAATTCCAGCCGGAGGTAATCCGTGGCAGACCGACTTTCAACTATTGACCAGGCCGTCGAGGCGATCGCCGCCGGGCAAATTGTCATTGTTATGGACGACGAGGACCGCGAAAACGAGGGCGACTTCATCTGCGCGGCTGAAAAGGTCACACCGGAGATAGTTAACTTCATGATCACCCACGGCAAGGGTTTGCTGTGCATGCCGGTATTGCCGGAGGTGTGCGGCCGGCTCGAGCTGCGTCCGATGGTCGAGCACAACACCGCGCCGCTGGGGACCGGTTTCACCGTGCCGGTCGACCATCGCAGTGCTCGCACCGGGATTACCGCGCAGGAGCGTGCGGCGACGATTCGTGCGATCGTCGATCCGGACAGCCGTGCGTCGGATTTCGTCCGCCCGGGCCACTTGTATCCGCTGATCGCCAAGGAGGGCGGTGTGCTGCGCAGGGCGGGCCATACCGAGTGTGCGGTAGACCTGACGCGGATGGCCGGCCTGAAGCCGGCCGGCGTGTTGTGCGAGGTGCTCGGCGCCGAAGGCGATCGGGCGACCCGCGAGGAACTTTACCAACTGGCCGGGCGGTTCGATCTGCGGATCACCACCATCGAGGAGTTGATCCGCTACCGGCGTCGCAGCGAGAAGCTCGTGTACCGGCTGGCCGAGGCCGATCTGCCGACACATTTCGGCATGGGACGAATCGTCATCTACGGTGTGAAGCACGAGGATCAACAGCCGGTGGCCATCGTGCTGGGCCGGCCGGACAAGGTGCCCGAGCCGCTCGTGCGACTGCATTCCGCCTGCTTTACCGGCGACCTGCTGGCCTCGCTGCGCTGCGACTGCGGCGACCAGCTTAAAATGGCCATGGAGATGATCGGCAGCGAGGGCGCCGGCGTGTTGGTTTATCTGCCGCAGGAGGGACGCGGCATCGGGCTGGTAGAGAAGATCAAGGCCTACAACCTACAGGACCACGGCATGGATACCGTCGAGGCGAACCTTGCGCTGGGCCACCAGGCCGACAGCCGCGACTACGGCGTGGGCATCCAGGTGCTGAAAGACCTGGGCCTGTCGAAAGTCCGGCTGCTTACGAACAACCCGAAGAAGACAGACGCCTTCATCTACGGCGGCTTCGACCTGACCGTGGCCGACCAAGTGCCGATCATCGGCCCGATTCACGAGCACAACGAATACTACCTGCACACCAAGCGGGATAAGATGGGGCATAAGCTGCCGTAGCCGCTTGCGGCTTAGCAGCGGTATGGTAAAATCGGCATTTGATACAAGTTGCTTTGCTCAGGTACATTTATAGTCGGATTGCAGCATGGAATTCACGCAGTACTTCATGCACATGCGTGGGAGACCGGATCGCGCGAGCATACGACTTGAATGGATTGAGCGTGTTGTTGCCAAGCCGACCAAGGAATTCATTCAATCCGACGGGCGTATCAGGCGGTGGGCGCAAATTCCAGAGGCCGGCAATAAGTATCTTCGCGTGGTATTGTTAGAGGACGGCGAAACCGTTCACAATGCCTTTTTTGACCGTTCATTTCGGGAGGTGGAACATGAACATTAAATACTTCCCAGATACCGATACGCTCCTTATCAACCTCAGTGATAATAAAATTACTGAAACCAAAGATTTGAACGAGAACATCCTCGTCGAATTGGATGAGGCTGGCCGCCTGGTCAGCATGACTATAGAACATGCAAAAAAACAGACCGACGTTAGCGAGTTTTCATACCGACTCGCCGCAATTTGACGTTTCCGATTAACCTTCCAAGTTTCTCCCTGCACGTTGCCGTTTTGCATCGTATATTTGTTGCGATTGATCATCACTTCGCCATCGGACATGTGACCGTAGGCGATAGAACCGACACAACCGCAACAAACCGGCGACGATGCGAAAAGTTCTGTTTGCAACCTGGTTGCTGCTGAGCGTTTTGGCGGCATTCGGCCGTGATGCGCTTGCTGTATCGAGCGGCAGCGGTGCGAACGTAAAGACGGATGTAACCGTCACGTCGCACGTACCGCTTTTCGGCAAGCTATGTCCGCTGGAGGAGCGGCTGTTCGCCGATGCGACCGACCGGCAACTCGATGAGTTCTCGCTGCTTCAGTCCGCACTGATCGCGGGCGGTGTCAGGCGAGCCGAGACCTTGCAGCTCTACGAGGAGCAATTCGCCGCGCTGGTCGACCAGTTGCGAGAGTCGTGTACGCCGGCCTGCCCGCCACGCGAGCGGGCAAAGAAAATTTTCGAGTTCATGCATCGCCGTGTGCTCAGCGGCGGATACCGCATCGACTGCACCTATCTGCGGGCCACACTGGACGAAGGCCGGTTCAATTGCCTAAGCGCATCGGTGCTGTTCAATTGCCTTGCGGCCGAGTTCGACCTGCCGGTATGCGGGCTGGAGATTCCCGGTCACGCCATGAGCCGGCTGTTGCTTGACGCCGGGCCGCTCGACCTGGAGACCACCTGCCCGGGCTGGTTCCAATTGACCGACGATCCGGCCAAGCAGGCCGAGGCGGTCGCCCGAACGGTCGGGCACATTTCACCGAAGGACCGGTCGAAGGCCAGAGAGGTCTCGCCGGTAGAGATCGCCGCGATGATCTACTACAACCGCGGCGTGGATCTGTTGGCGGAAAAGCAATTCGCCGAGGCGGCCGCGGCCAACGCCAAGGCGTTGCGGCTCGACCCGGCCAGCACCACTGCCCGCGGAAACCTGCTGGCTGTGCTCAACAACTGGGCTATCGAGTTGGGCGCCGCAGATCGCCATGCCGAAGCGGTCGAGTTGCTCCGCGAGGGGCTGGCGTTCGACCCGAAGTACGAGCCGTTTGTGCTGAACTACGTGCACGTGCACCACAAGTGGGTCGAGCAGCTCCGCCGAGTCGGTAAACTCGACAAGGCGTTGGACGTGCTCGCCCATGCGGCCGAAGAACTGCCCGAGGAGGAATACTTCCAACTCGCACCGTTGCAACTCCGTAGCCGGAAAGTGGTAGGTGGTAGGCGGTAGGTGGTTAAATGAAACCCCCTTTCCGCCTTCTCCTTTCCGCCTTCCCCCTTCCCCCTTCACTTGACAACCCCCAATCCGTGACCTAGGCTTGATGTAGTGAGTGCATATACCGGTCGTTTTGGGGCAAGCTCTTCTGTCTTTCTCGGTGTCCCGGTTCGCCGCCCAATCGCGATGTAAAGCCGCGACCATCGGTCGCGGTTGGTCGGATTATCGGCTCGTTATTGAGCAGTCCGCGACCACTGGTCGCGGCTTTGCAGTTGATAGTTGAACAGGCAACCGTGAGAGGAGTATCAATGATGCACACCGCAATGATGCAGGAACCACAATTCGATCTGCTGCCGGAACAGAGTGATTTGTTTGGGGACGACGTTCGGACCCAGGTTTGGGGGTTGCTGACCGCATTGTATCCAAAGCACGATTTGATCGAGCGTCGGCGCGAGAATCGCTACCCGTTCCCACACCTGGTCAAGCTGACCCCGGTTGCCGCCGACGGCGTCACGCCCGACGGCGAGACGATAGTGGTGGTGGGCAAGCACCTTTCCGAGCGTGGTTTGGGTTTCTACCATCCCAAGCCGATTCCGCATCGCCGGATGATCGCCTCGCTGGAAGCGCCCGGCGGCCGGTGGATGGGATTTCTGATCGACCTGAGTTGGTGCCGCTTCACCAAGCAAGGCTGGTACGAGAGCGGCGGCAGGCTTCTCCAGTCGGTACTTTCGCCGGTCGAGTCTTCGTAGGGTGTGTGAAACACACCAAAACCGATTTATTGCGACGACATAAGATCGGTGCGTTTCACACACCCTACCGACACTAGCCTCTTTCTCTCCGTCTCCGGTGGTGGTATACTCTGCACGCTTCCAACAACCATCAAAAGGCAACCGAAAGGAACAACGGTGTCGTTACGTCACAACGCAATCCACAATCAAGATTGCATCGCAGGGATGCAGAAACTCGACGCCGAGAGCGTGGACCTGGCATTCGCCGATCCGCCGTTTAACATCGGATATCAATACGACTCTTACGACGACTCGCTGACCAGCGAGAACTACATGACGTGGAGCCGACTGTGGACCGCAGAGGTAGTCCGGTTGCTTAAGCCCGGCGGGACGTTCTGGCTGGCCATCGGCGACGAATACGCCGCCGAGTTGAAGGTGATGCTGCAAGCAAAGCTTGGACTGACGTACCGCAATTGGGTCGTCTGGTACTACACGTTCGGGGTGAACTGCAAGAACAAGTTCAGCCGCTCACACGCACACTTGCTCTACATGGTCAAAGACCCGAATTCATTTACGTTTAACGCCGACGCCCCGGCGGTTCGTGTTCCCTCGGCACGTCAGTTGGTTTACGGCGATAAGCGTGCGAACCCCAAGGGGCGTCTGCCCGACGATACGTGGATACTGCGTCCGCAAGACCTCCCGGAAGGTTTCCGCGGCGACGGCGACACCTGGTTCTTCCCGCGTGTGTGCGGCACGTTCAAAGAGCGAGCCGGCTGGCACGGCTGCCAAATGCCCGAGCGGCTGCTTGGGCGGATTATCGAGGCGTGCAGCAACACGAGCGAGCTGGTTCTGGACCCGTTTGCCGGCAGCGGTACGACGCCGGCCGTGGCCAAGAAACTCGGCCGGCGGTTTGTCGCCTTCGAGCAGTCGGAGGAATACTGCCGGCAGATCGAGGATCGCTTGAGCCGGATCGAGCCGGGCGATCCGCTCGACGGCGCCCCCGACCCGTTGACCAGCGTACCCGACACGGCAAGCGGACAGAAGCTGAAAAAGGCGTAACATTTCAGCGAAGGTCGCCGTACCGGCGGCTTGAAGGCTATGCTAAGCCGCAAGCGGCGGTGAAATGGTGCTGCCATTTTGGCAGGTGTGTAATCGAGGGCAAAAATTTCAGAGGAAGCCGCTCTACCCCCCGCATGGCTGCCAGCGTTATATCTTTCCGCAATTTACGCCTAACTCCTTATGGTGGAAGGTGTTGTTGCGATGAACGAACGTACGCATCGTGGTTTTTGCGGGATTTATTTCTGCTTGGGCACGCAAATTGCACTCTCGTAAAGCCGTTCGACGCCTCAGTCGCCGGAAGTTCTTTTCTATAATTCGTGCGAACCATTTCAAGGAAGAAGGCGTATCAATTATGAACGGCACGATTGAACAGTTGCGCTTTAGTGCTTCGCAGACGGGATGCCCCAGCGAGCGAACCGACGAGGAACTCCTGCTGGAGTACCGCTCGTCGGGCGACAGCGAGGCGTTCGAGGAACTTGTCCACCGATACGAGAAGGAGTTGTTCGGCTATCTGCGGCGTTACCTTGGCGACGCCGAGGCGGCCGAGGACGTGTTCCAACAGACGTTTCTCCAGGTCCACCTGAAGTGCGAGCAGTTCGACCCCGGCCGACCGGTGCGCCCGTGGCTTTACACGGTCGCCACCAACCAGGCAATCGACTTCCAACGCCGCAACCGACGGCACCGGATGGTCAGTCTCGACCAGCAACTGGGAGGCAGCATGAAGCGTGAAGCCGGCGCGTTGGTCGAAATGATCGAGAGCCAGGAGCCGGGGCCGGCCGAAGACGCCGAATTGCACGAAATACGCAACCGGGTTCGACGTGCCGTAGACACCCTTCCCGAACAGGTCAGGCAAGTGGTCATGTTGGTCTACTTTCAAGGACTCAAATATCGTGAGGCAGCCGATGTGTTGGACATACCGGTCGGCACGGTCAAAAGCCGCCTGCACGCCGCCGTTGGGAAGCTCCATGAAACTGCAACCCGTACCCACCTTCCAAAATGATTGAATCCGTGCAAGAGCAATTGCTCGGTCATTTGCTTGGCGCGCTTGACGACTCGCAGCACGAGTCGATCCACGCCCGACTGGAGCACGATCCGGCGTTTCGCCGACAGTTGAGCGTCGTTGGCCGCATGTTGGAGCCGCTGGAGTTTGCCCGGCGAGATTTCACACCGCCGCCGGGCCTTGCCGAGCGTACCTGCCGGCTCGTTGCTTCGTACCGTTTGTAGGGTGGGTGCTTGCACCCACGCGATCTGCTGTTGCGACGTGGGTGCAAGCACCCACCCTACAAAACTACAAAACTTGCACCCACGCGCTCTGCTGTTGCGACGTGGGTGCAAGCACCCACCTTACAAAACTCTCCCCTTGCTGGTAGACGGTGACATTGTTAGTATTCAAGAGTTATGAAACGCGCTCTTCCTCGCCGATCGAAGCATCAGACCGCCCGGCTCCGCGAGATTACCGAGGTGATCCGCGAGTTGGTCGGTGACGATCTGGTCATGCTGATCCTTTTCGGCTCCTATGCCCGGGGCGATTGGGTCGAGGATCGGTACGTCGAGGACAACATCGTCTATAGCTATCAAAGCGATTTCGATTTATTGCTGGTGACCAAGAAGCGTTCCAGCGCAACGCAGCGAGCAGAAGCACTCCTGTCCGACGCCATCGGCCGTCGGCTTGAATGCCTGGCTCTTGACCGTCCGACCTCCAGCGTCATCGTCGAGGATATCAAGCACCTGAATAAAGACCTCGAGCGCGGCCAGTATTTTTTCAGCGACATCAAGAAGGAAGGCGTGTTGCTATACGACAACAGCCATCACAAACTGGCCAGGCGACGAAAGCTCGATCCCAAGCAGCGCCAGAAATACTCCCGCGAGGATTATCGACATTGGTTCACTACCGGGAGCAGTTTCCTCATTGACTTCCAGCACGCGTTTAAGCGGCGTGATCACAACATTGCCGCATTTTACCTTCACCAGGCCACCGAACGTTTCTACAACGCGATCGTCTTGACGTTTACCCGCTATAAACCCAAGACGCACGATCTCAAAAAGTTGGACCGCCAGGCCAGCAACCTGCACCCGGATTTCTTCACCGTCTTTCCCCGCGCAACCCGACAGCAGAAACGCCGATTCGACCTGCTCAAGCGGGCCTACATCGACGCACGCTACAAGCGCGACTACAAGATTACCAAGGCCGAGTTGGAATACCTCGCCGAGAGGGTTCGCAAACTCCAACGCCTGACAAAGAAGACCTGCGGCGAGAAGATCGCAAGTATGGGTCAAACGAATTCTGGGGAAAGCTAGGATTCATGATGCAACTGGATTAACTGCAGAAAAATGGCTCTTCCGTTTTTAGGTGCAAAACGCTAGAAACACGGCCTTCAGGCCGGCGGCCATCTCGCGTAGCTCGGCGATGCTCCGCTGGACCGCTTCCGAGGCCCGGTTCAGGTCCAGAATCAGCCGGCCGAAGAGTGTGCCGGGTGACTTCACGCCGTAGCAACGCTTGGTGATCACCCGGGCCTTGTTGTTGATACCCTCGACCGCGGCGCTGGTGTAACGCCCGTCGAAGTAGTTGAATATGCCGGTCTTCCAGTTCTCGTAGGTCGTCCAGAACTTGCTGAAGTCCAGCCCGAGCGTTTCGATCCGCTCGTGGAGTTCGGCCAGTTGTCCCTCCGCCGTCGCCCGGTCAGGCGCCGTATCGAAGAT